>DAOTWP010000068.1:0-31219 GCA_034435675.1 Anaerolineae bacterium | reverse complement strand
CGGAGAACCTGCTCTACCCGTGGGGTAATGACTGGCAGTTTGGGCTGGCAAAGACCAACCGCCCTGACCCGGCAGACATCGGCGCGGTGGATGCGCGCAGTTTTGCGGTATCGCGCGGTTTTGGGCTGTACGAGATTTCCGGCAATCTGGCGGAGTGGGTGTTTGATTATTACGACGAGCGCTATTACAGCCAGTCCGCCGCCTTGAATCCGCAGGGACCGGCGGTGGGGACGGATCGTGTGGTGCGCGGGGGGTCGTGGAATACGCCGCCGTTCTTCGCGCGGCTGGTGCATCGCCAGCACTGGCGTCCGGATGATCCTGAACTGTGGATCGGTTTCCGCTGTGCCGCGGATGATCCCGGCGCGGCGGCGGGCACAGGGGTGGACAGCGGTGCCGGGTCGTCGGGTGTACCGGGGGCAGGCACGGGCGTCGAAGAAGTGCAGCCGGGTGGTTCAGGGGTGGATAATGCCGCCCCGACAATACCCGCCCCGCCCACGCTGCCAGCGACATCGACTCCGCCGCCGCAGCCAACATCAACCATAGCGCCGGGCGGGTAACGCTCGTGTGATCATGCAGAGGGCGGGCAGCAACAGCATGTGCCCGCCCTTTGCTCTCGCTGCCTGAAATACGCTCCCCTGAAGCTAAAGTCTTTGCGTCCTGGCGGTTCGCTTTGTTGAGCAGCCAGGTTTTGCCCCGAAATCCGCCTGCGCCATTCCCCTGCGGATGGCAAGCGCTGGTGGCGAATCGCGCCTACAATAGAAGTATGGGTAAGCTGAATACACATTATGGGTGCCACTATGCCTCGTCGTCTACAGACTGTCGCATTTGTCTTCCTGCTTTCACTGATTTTTGGCATTGGCGCTGCGCAGCCGGTGGACTGCGCGGGGCTGGTGGAAGAAGCGCTGGCGCAGGTCAGCGATTTGTGTGCGGGCACCGGCCGCAATGAAGCCTGCTACGGCTATACGCGCATTGACGCGCAGTTTGTGCCCGGCAGCAGTGTAGAGTTTGACACCCCGGCAGACCGCGTGCCGCTGGGTGAAGTGGCAGCGTTGCAAACCTATCCGCTGGATACAGCGGCGGGCGTTTGGGGTGTGGCGCTGCTGAATGTGCAGGCGAATCTGCCGGATACCCTGCCGGGGCAGGGCGTGACCTTTCTGCTGATGGGCGATGCCACGCTGACGGACGCGGCACAGGCGCAGCAGGCGCAAGCCGTGACCTGTCCGGCAGTGGTCAGCGCGACCAACGCGATCAATGTGCGTTCCGGTCCCGGCACAGACTTCAACGCGGTGTTTACGCTGCAAGCGGGCGCGGCGGTGACGGTCACGGGGCGCAGCGCGGATGGCGGTTGGCTGGCGGTGGATGCGCTGGGGCAGCCGGGCTGGGTGCGTGCCGACCTGCTGCAAACCGAGTGCGATCCGGCAGCGCTGCCGGTGACAGAGGGAAACGCGGTGGTGCGCCCGATGCAGGCGTTCTATTTTGTGGCCGGCATTGGGCAGCCCGAATGCCGCGAGGTGCCGCCGTCCTCGCTGCTGATTGAGTCGCCGGAAGGCTATGTGATTACGCTGACGATCAACGGCGTGGAGGTGCGGGTGGCATCTACGGTGACGCTGAGCGCAGGCGACGGCGGTTTGCGGCTGACCACACTGGACGGCAATGCGGTGGTGTCCGGCGGCAGTTTGTCGCGGCGCGTGCCCACCGGCTTTACGCTGTTCTTGCCGGTGGACGAGGACGAAGACGGCAATCCGGTAGTCAACAGCCCGGACTGGACGCTGGAATTTGTGGATGCAGAGGAGTGGGACTCTGTCGAGGCGGTGTCCGAAACAGTGCTGGATGAGACACTGGACGTGCCGGACGCCTGGGATGACGCCGATCTGGAAGCGTTTTGTGCTGACCCGGCGAACGCTGACCTGTGCGCCGACCCGCTGTTTTACGCGGGGTTTGCCGTGTGTGGCGACGGTGTCTGCGCTGCTGGCGAATACTGCCCGGAGGACTGCGGCGAAGAGAATTTCTTCTGCGGCGATGGGCTGTGCGATCCATATTTTCTGGGTGAGGATGCGGACACCTGCGCCGAAGACTGCGCTGCCGTGACTCTGTGCGGCGATTATGTCTGTGATGCCGCTGCCGGCGAGGATGAAAGCACCTGCCCGTTTGACTGTGCGCTGCCCGATACACCGGTGACAATCTGCGGCGATTTGTTCTGTGATCCGGACGGCGGCGAGGACACGGACACCTGCCCATTTGACTGTGCGCCTGCTGGTGAGGGCGGGGGTGCTGGTGGGTTCTGCGGGGACAGCTTCTGTGACCCGGCGCTGGGCGAGGACGCGAACACCTGCCCGAACGACTGCGGCGGCGGTGGCGGCGGGTTCTGTGGCGATGCAGTGTGCGATCCCGCGCTGGGCGAGGACGCGAACACCTGCCCGAACGACTGCGGTGGTGGCGGCGGCGGCGGGTTCTGCGGCGATGCAGTGTGCGATCCCGCGCTGGGCGAGGACGCGCAGACCTGTCCGGTGGATTGCGGCAGTCCACCGCCATTTTGTGGCGACGGCGCGTGCAACGGGGGCGAGGACAGTGGAAGCTGTCCGGGCGACTGCGGCGCGGCGCCGTTCTGTGGGGATGGTATTTGCAATGGCAGCGAAGATCCGCTGAGCTGCGGCAGCGACTGCGTGACGTACTGCGGGGATGGTTTCTGCGCGGGCGGCGAGGACAACGCCACCTGCGAGGCAGACTGCCCCTAAGTACACCAACAGGATTAAGTTGACTACTCAGATACAACCCTCACCCCCTCAGTCCCCCGCTCCCCAACGCCGCTGCGCGGCTGGGCGAGGGGGAGGGAAAATCCCCGGCAATTGGGTTGCGCCCCTCTCCTGGTGCCGAAGGCACGGTCGGGAGCGGGGTTGGGGGTGAGGGCTAGACAAAGGCATCGGGTGTCATGCTCATCTTGTCGCTGTACCAGGCGGATTGCCCGTAATCTGGCGGAGCGGGTGTGTTGTTCAGCATGGGGCGGCTTGCCGGGTCGCCCCGTGTGCCCCGCTGCCCCCCACCCCCTATTGAACCCTGCGCCGCGCGGCGTGTATACTGGCAGCGTGAAGCCACACAGAGGAAACGACGACTATGAGACTAGGCATTATCGGGCTGCCCAACAGCGGCAAGACCACGATTTTTAACGCCCTGACCGGGCAGACTCTGCCCACATCGCCTGCGAGCAGCGGGCAGTTGGAAGTGCATACCGCCGTCGTCAACGTGCCAGACGAGCGCGTGGATAAGCTTAAGGCGATGTACAACCCGAAGAAGACGACTTACGCGACGGTGACGTTTGTGGACATCGGCGGGCTGGACAAGGGCATCGGCACAGGCGGGCTGAAGGGCGAACTGCGCAATACGCTGGCGCAGGTGGACGGTTATCTGCATGTGGTGCGTGTTTTCGAGAACGAGACCGTGCCGCACCCGCATGTGAGCATTGACCCCGCCCGCGATGTGCAGACGCTGGATGGCGAGTTCATCATCAGCGATCTGGTGGCAGTGGAAACCCGTCTGACGCGGCTGGCGGACGAAATCCGCCTGAAAGGCAAGAAGCTGGAAGCGCAGTACGAGCAGGAAATCGCGCTGCTGAACCGGCTGAAGGTGCAGCTTGAGGCGGACAAACCGCTGCGGGATATGGACCTGAGCGACGAGGAGGTCAAGTCGCTGCGCGGCTACGGCTTTTTCACGCTCAAGCCGACGCTGATTGTGCTGAACATTGGCGACGAGGCGAAGGACACGGCGGGCACGTTGAGCTACCCGCACCAGCACAGCGCAGTGGTGGGGCTGCAGGGCGCGCTGGAGGCGGAACTGGCGCAGCTTGACCCCGACGACGCGGCGGTGTTCATGGAGGAATACGGCGTGACGGAGCTGAGCGCGGCGAAGGTGGTGCGGCTGGCGTATGACCTGATGGCGGTGCAGTCGTTCTTCACGGTGGGCGAGGATGAGGTGCGCGCCTGGCGTGTGGGCATTGGCGCAACCGCGCCGGAAGCAGCGGGCGCGATCCACTCGGATTTGCAGAAGGGCTTCATCCGCGCGGAGGTGATGGCATACGAGGATCTGATCGCGGCGGGCAGCGAGCCGGCGGTGAAGGCGGCGGGCAAATTCCGGCTGGAAGGCAGGGACTACGTGGTCAAGGACGGCGACATCGTCCACATCCGCTTCAACGTGTCGTGAGGGAGGGCGGGGCTGGCACGCCGCGTGTCTCCGGCTGGTAACGATTGGATTTATGTACTCGAATCTGCCGCCAGAGGTTAAACATCCGGCTGCCGGGACACAAAAGTCCACTAAAGGGACTAACGGTTCGGGGCGGCGTTCTACAACCCCTTCAGCGGGCTTGTCTTCTTCGTAGCTGAACGGCTTTAGCCTCTAGCGGTGGCTGCGTGGCGCAGGGCGTAGACACTCCTGTTCGACGCGCGAGGCGGGGGATGAAACATAGCGATGGCAACACGCGAGCAGAATGAGCAGGATTTCCCGCACTGGCATGATTTGCCCGACGGCGGCAGGCGTTACTGGGTGGACAAACCGGGGCGGGTGCGCGGTTTTGCACGCTATATCAAGCGCGTGGATGCGCAGGAAACCACGCTGCAATTTGTTCAGGAGATCTATAATGGCAGTGGGCAGTTGGTTGCCCGCCATCAAAAATACCCTGTAGACACCGGACATCAGGATGTGTTCGCAGACGGTGGGGAGGAAGCATAACAGTGATTACACAGGACATGCTGGTCACGCGGTTGTTAGCCTATCTGAACGGGACAACGACCCTGCAAGAACTCGTCCACTGGGCGGAAGACGCCATTGTTACCTTCACGGAGTCTGATCAACGTCCTGCCAACGCCGCCGCCGTTTGGGATATCCTGCTGTACCTTGGCGCGGGGGACAGCCCGGATTTTCCGCTGACGTGGGAGGTCATCCGCGACATGTTGCAGCGCTTAGGACGCCCGGTGCAGCAGGTCGTTGCATAACCCCCTCGCAGCGGCACACCCGACGCGCTGGCACCGCTGCCGCGTGGCGCAGGCGGGGAATGAGCGCCGGAGGGTGCGTGAACACAGTTCACATGCCATCCGGCTACCGTTTTTGGAAGCCGCCTGAACGGTTCGCCCTGATCCCCGCTGCCTGTCGCCAACCTGCGCGCGTTACGGCGTCCCGCTGATCGCCACGCCCGCAAGGATCGCGCGGCGGCTGAGCTTGTCCAGTTGAACGACCAGCTCTCCGTCTGCGCCAACGCTGACCTCGTCAACCGTCAGGACTGCGGCGGTGTTGCGTCCGGCTCCAGTCGCCGGGGTATAAGAGGAAATGCGTGTCGTCCCCTGCACCTTGACCCGAAAACGGCTGTCGGTGGAATAAAATTCGGCAACATATAACCACACGGTATACGTGCCTTCTGGCAGATTGTCTTGCGTCCAGACAATGCGCGTCGTGGCGGAAATGCCCGTCTGGAAGATAACATCGTCGCTGGTGTTCAGCACGTCAATGGCGGATTGATTGTAGCGCTGAGTTGTGCCGTTGGTGCTGATTCCGTATTCTGCCACCCAGGCATTGCCTGCCGAATCGGTGACCATGCTCCCGTTGAGGTTGACGAAGTACTCGTAATCGCAGTCATCTGCCGTGCCGTCGCTGTCCTGATCGGGCAGCGCAGGGTTGGCACAGTCATTCTCTACGAATGTCACCCATGCCGTAACGCTCCCCGTGTCCCCTTCGTCATCGGTAACGGTCAGCTCCACCTGGTATGTACCAGCGCTGCTGAAGCCTGGCGTCAGGCTGAGCGTGCCGGTGCGGTCGCCGTGATCGGTAAATGTAATCACACCGGGGATCGTGCCTTCAGCGCTGATCGTCAGCGTGTCCCCGGTATCGGCGTCTAGTGTTGTCACGGTAATGCTGCGTGTTTCGCCTTCGTTGATGGTCTGTGGGGCAATGTATTGGATTGTCGGCGCGCTGTTCGCGGGCGGCGCACCACCGCCACTATCCCCCGTGTCGATCACAATTGGACCGCCGCCGCCACCGCCACCGCCGCCGGTGTCGCCGCCACCGCCGCCCGTATCGCCGGTATCGCCGGTGTCGCCCGTATCGCCGGTATCGCCGGTATCGCCGGTGTCGCCCGTGTCGCCGGTATCGCCACCGCTGCCAGCCCCCGCACTGGCTACTTCACTGCCTGCTGCGGGTAACTGCGTGTTGATTTGCTCGAAGGTGTTGCCGACCGCACCGCCAACTGCGCCAAGTACCACAATTGCGACCACTGCCACCAGCGCGATGATTAGCGCATATTCGACTAATCCCTGCCCTTTGCTGCCTTCAACCGTTTTATCCCTGTGTACCATGTTGTTCCGCCTTCTGGTTAGAACACAAGCGGGGGAGTCAGGCAGCGCGAAACGCAGCGTCATCCACACATTCTGGAGAACAACAGGGGTACAGGAGCCGGGCGAATGACTTACGCCCATTACCTGCTCAAGCGCAGGCATCTGGCGCAAGCGGTGTACAGAGCGCGAATGAACATGGTGCGCAGGCTGCACGGTTGAGACAGGGGAATTGACGAACGAATAAGTGGGGAAACTGACCAAGGACCATTTCCGCTATGGGTGGCACACAACACCAGTGTGCGCGGTTTATTCGTTCTCCCCATATAAGGGCCACAATAATGGCGGGCTGCCCGGAACCCGTGTGCTCAACCGTAATATGCCCAGCAGCGCTGACCGCGCTGTGCTGCACATACCGGCGTTGTGCGTGTTTCCGGTAGTCTCCGTCTGCTTGTGTATTCGGTTTTATGAACCTATCTTACGATAAAAAGCGTGTGATAAACGTAAGAGATTGTGAAAATAAACCCAATGCGTAAATTATCGCCTGTACGGCGCGGGCGGCGGGGGCAGATGACCGCGTGTCAGAGTTTCCTGCACGCCGGGCAGGCAAGCCACCTGCCCTACCCATGCACCCCTGCAACTGTTATAATGTGACACTGTCGGGAGGGGTAGCATAGCTGGCCTAATGCGCTCGCCTGGAACGCGAGTACGGGTAACACCGTCGTGGGTTCGAATCCCACCTCCTCCGCAGCAGCGATTTCTGCACCCGCAGGGATCGTTTTTTGTTTGTGCGGCTGGCGTGCCCCAACGCTGGCATGTCCCGGCGCTTTCGCCTGTTTTTGTCCTGCACTATGATGATGGTGAGCAAAGGAGCCGGACGATGCCAGATTATCACATTCGGGAAGCCGTATACAGCGACGCCGCGCGTGTTCTGGCGCACCTCAAAGCTATCGCCGACGAACCCGACAACGGGATTCTGTACAATGCTGCCAGCGAAGTCACATTTACGGAAGAAGATGAAGCCGGTATTCTGCAAGAGTTCAACCAGAACCCGAACAAGCTGTTCGCCATTGCTGTTGCGCAGGACAGCATCATCGGCGTGGTGAACTGCGCCTGTGGCACGCGCCCGGCAAGCAAACACACCTTTGGGCTGGGCATCAGCATCAACCGGCGCTGGCGCAATCAGGGCGTCGGCACAGCACTGATGCGCTACCTGATCGAGTGGGCGCGCAGCACCCCGCAGTGTCACCGGCTGGAACTGGAGGTGTTCACGCACAATGTCCGCGCCATTCACGTCTATGAAAAAGTGGGCTTCCAGCGTGAGGGTGTGCGCCACGAGGTCTACTTCAAAGATGGGCGCTTTGTAGATGCCCTGAGCATGGCGCTGTTCTTCCCGCGCTGATGCAGCGGCGGCGGTCAGGCTAGCGGGTCGCCGGATTTGCGACGCTGGTACTGGCGGCGCGACTTCATCTGGCTGCCACACACCTCCATGCTGCACCAGCGGCGGCTGTGGTTGCGCGTGGTATCCACGAACAGCCAGCCGCAGTTGGGGCACTGCCCGATGCGCGCACGCTGGTCGCCGGTCAGCAGGTGGGCGGCGTCGAGCAGCACCTCCCACAATGGACTGTCAAAATCATCCTCTGCCGCCTGCCAGCCCCACATAAACTGCCCCTCCGCCAGCACCAGCCGGCGGTGTTCCAGCGCCACGCTCAACGCCGCGCTGAACGCATCAAAGGCGTTTTGCACTGCACCCGGCACAACAGCCGGCACAGCAGCCTCCTGACCGGACGGCAGCCCTGCGGCGACTGCCGCGAAGATGCGGAACAGCGTTTCGCGCAGGGCAATGCTGCGCTGAAAGGCGGCGGCGGCGGTTTGCGGCTGCTGTGCCGCGTGTTCAAGGAGCTGCTGCGCGCGCGCTGCGTTCAGTGTGCCGCTGCGCCAGCCCCACGCCAGCACGTGCGCATACGAATGCAAAAACTCAATCGCCTGTGAACTGCCACGAAATTCTGCTGTATTGATAAAATCCAGACAACGGCTGCCACCCAGCGCCGGGGGCAGGTGAAGCGCGTCTAAGGCTTGCATGGGAAGCCGACCGTCCATGCGGGTCCTGCCTGTCTGCACAATGTGTTTCAGTGCCATTGTACCGCCAAAGTTCGCAAATATTGCACAGGCAGTTCTGGTTGTTTTTCACGAATTTCGTGATGTGCTGGAAATTGTATACCAGCAAAAGCAGTTTAGATGGTATACTGATCCAGGTTCAGACAGGACAGCATGCCTGTACGGGCGAAGCATGCTTCGCCCCTACGAGTGAGACACTCAATCGCATCGGTCTGATTTTGTACTGAGTACAACCAAATTGAAAATGTCGGATGTAGGGGCAGGTCTCAGACCTGCCCCTACGGAAAATAATCCCGCGAGATTTCTGTGGTTGTACTTGGTTTGCGCAGCAGGGTTACAGCCTCCAGAGGAGCGTCGTATGGCATTATTTGACTATCAGCGGCAGGAGCAGGTTGTGCTGACCACTGTTGGCACGGAAACACGCGGGGCAGTCACTATTCGGGATGTCACTTATCCCGCTGCGACAGAGGGCAAAACGACTGCCGCCTATCTGGTCGAACCCGCAGGCACCGGACCCTACCCGGCGGTGCTGTTCGTCCACTGGTACGAGCCGGGGAACCCCTCTTCTAACCGCACACAGTTCGTAGAGGAGGCGCTGCTGCTGGCAGAGCAGGGGGTACGTTCGCTGCTGGTTGATGCGCCGTGGTCAGCGCCAACCTGGTATCGCAGCGGGCGAACGCTGGAAACGGATTATGACGATGTGATTCGGCAGACGGTGGAACTGCGCCACGCGCTGGATGTGCTGCTGGCACAGCCGCAGACCGACCCCGAACGGGTTGCTTTTGTCGGGCACGACTTCGGCGCGATGTACGGTGCGATTCTGGCTGGGGTGGATCAGCGCGCACAGTCCTATGTACTGATCGCGGGGGCATCCAATTTTAACAACTGGATGCTGTTCGGTGTGCCGGAAGACTACGCAGGGCTGGCAGCGTATAAGGCGCGCATGGAGCCGCTTGCCCCGGCGCGGTTTATCGGGCAGGCTGCGCCCGCGCCGCTGCTGTTTCAGTTTGGCACAGAGGATTTTTACACGCCGAGTGAAGATTATGAGCGCTTTTTTGCCGCCGCGTCAGAACCCAAAACGCTGCGGCTTTACCTGGCAGAACATGCCATGCTGCTGCCCGACATTCAGGCGGACCGGCTGGCATTCCTGCGCGAACAGTTGGGGCTGGTGACTGCTGCCCCCTGACGGACAGCAGGCGTACAACCCGGACGGGAATCTGTTGGCAAAAGTGGTGCCGGGGGAGCTGGTCACTCCCCCCCCGCCGCGCGGCATATGCGGGCAGCGCACGCCGGTATCCGCAGTTTATGCTGTCTGCGGGTTTTGCATGGTGGTGTCGCGCTGCGCCGTGCGCTGCACTGCCAGCAGCAGCGAATCGGCGATGACTGTGCCAAATGCCTTGAACAGCGCGAAGGGCAGCATCAGCCCCAGCCCGAACAGCGCGCCGTAGATCAGCAGGACAGGGCGGAACATAAACGCCCAATCTTCATACAGAATCGCGCCGAAGCCCATCAGGAAGTACCACAGCACGCCAAAGCAGAAGCCGCTGATGAAGCCGTTGAGCAGCCCGGTGCGGAACGATTTGCGCGCCGTTACACGCAGGGGCTGCCCCGGCACGATCTGACTGCCGCTGAAACCCATCGCCGTGCAGAAGGCGACCAGCGTGGGCAGCGCCAGCACCAGCACGTTCTCAACGTTGAGCGTTTGCCCGAAGACCAGCGCAAACAGCAGCACGCACAGCAGCACCGCCAGCGCCGCGCAGCCCAGCAGCACCAGCGTGGTGCTCAACACCAGCCCGCCGCGATAAATAAGCTGGCGCAGCAGCGGCAGATGCCGCACGACCTCGATTTGTTCCACATCACTCAACATGGTCTTTTGTCCGCAACTATAACTACTCGATCCAAACCGCTGGCAGGGGCGTACACCATTGTGCGCCGCGCAAGTGCCTCAATTTGATATATACCCTGCACAGCACTGTGATTTGCAGTCGCCCCAACAGAGGGTACACTGTTAGAGATATTATGGCTTGTTGCTGAATCGCGGTCAACCTTGATGAAAACCTTGCGTAATCGGCTGATGAACTTAACCAACTGGCAGGTGCTGGGCATTCTGCTGATTGTCTCGCTGGGGTTGGGCGTGGGGTCGGCGCTGCTGGCGCTGCTGGACGGCAGCAACACTGCGCCCGGCTGGCTTTCCGGCTGGCTGCAAAACCTGAGCAGCGAAATGCTGGGCGCGTTTCTGACCTTTGTGCTGCTGGAACTGCTGGTGCGCCGCCGCGATGAAAAAGAAAGGCTGATGCGCCAGATGCACAGCAAGGACAACGGGCTGGCATTGCAGGCGGTCGCAGAACTGGGCGCGCAGGGCTGGCTGACGGACGGCAGCCTGAACGGGGCGAATCTGGTCACGGCGAATCTGGCGAATGTGCATATGTGGGATGCCATGCTCAAAAGCGCTGACCTGCACGGGGCGAATCTGTCTGGCGCGAAGCTGGAACGCTGTAATTTGTCCGGCGCGAATCTGTGGAATGCCAACCTGGAACGCGCCTATCTGGCAAACGTCAACCTCGAAGGCGCGGATCTGTTCCATGCCTCGCTGACCAAGCTTTACCTGCTCGACGTGGAGTTTGACCGCGCTACCCGCCTGCCGGACGGCAGCTACTGGACGCCGGAAACGGACCTGACGCGCTATGTAGACCCGGCACACCCGCAGTTCTTCGAGCCGGAAACGGTCAGTTCGCGCGTGATGCCGCGCCCCCCGCTTACGCCGTCGCCATAGACCGCCGCCGCGAATCGGTTACAATCAACCACCAGCAGACAGCGCACACAGAAAAGATGGACTCATGAACAGCTCTACCGTTCCGCTCGCGGATCGCCTGCGCCCGCACACCCTGGACGACTATATCGGGCAGCGGCATCTGGTCGGCGTGGGCAAACCGCTGTATCTCGCCTTCCAGAACAAAAGCACACGCTCGATGATCTTCTGGGGTCCGCCCGGTGTCGGCAAGACCACGCTGGCGCGGTTGATTGCCGAAAACACCGGCAGACCGTTCTACCAGCTTTCGGCGGTGGCGGCAGGCAAGGCAGACCTGAAGGCGATTGTGGACGGGCTGAAGTCCGCCGCGCCGCTGTTTGGCGAACCCGCGCCGCAGGGGGCAGTGCTGTTTCTGGATGAAATCCACCGTTTCAACAAGGCACAGCAGGACTTTCTGCTGCCCTATGTGGAGGACGGCACCCTGACGCTGATCGGCGCGACGACCGAAAATCCCAGTTTCGAGGTCATCCCGGCGCTGCTCTCGCGGGCGCAGGTTTATGTGCTGGAGTCGCTCAGCGCGGAGGAAGTCGCGGAAGTGATCCAGCGTGGTGCGGCGGTGCTGGATGTGCAGGTCAGCGGCGAAGGGCGCGAGTTTCTGGCGAGCTTTGCCAACGGCGATGCGCGGCAGGCGTTGAATCTGCTGGAAGCGACGGCGGGTCTCTACGCCGATGGCGCGGGTACTGTGCCGGAGCTGACGGTTGAGCACTTCAGGAACACGCTGCAAAGCAAGCACCTGCGCTATGACAAGGGCGGCGAGGAGCATTACGACACGATCAGCGCGTATATCAAGAGCATGCGTGCCAGCGATGTGGACGCGGCGCTGTACTACCTGGCGCGGATGGTCAACGCCGGCGAAGACCCCAAATTTATCGCCCGGCGCATGGTGATTTTCGCCAGCGAGGACATCGGCATGGCGCAGCCAACGGCGCTGGTGGTGGCAAACGAGGTCTTCCGCGCGGTAGAAACCATCGGCTATCCCGAATGCCAGATCAATCTGGCGCACGGCACGGTTTACATGGCAAAAGCGCCCAAAGACCGCAGCGCCTGCGATTCGTTTTTCGCTGCGCTGGAAGACGTGCAGAAGCTGGGCAACCAGCCGATTCCGCTGCACCTGCGCAATGCGCCCACACGGCTGCTGAAAGACCTCGGCTACGGCAAGGGCGACCCCAAAAGCGGCAACCTGCCCGCCGCGCTGAAAGGCAGGCGCTACTACCCCGGCGGCGGATAACGGCGCGCCCGCAGACGGGCAGCCTTCCCCTCCTTCCCGGCTGTGCTACAATGCCCGGCGCTGCTGGACAACCGAAAGGCAAAGTAATGCCGGAATCACAGGGTAAAGACAGACGTGCCCGCCTGCCGCTGGCAGGGCTGCCGCTGGCGCTGCTGCTGGCAGGGCTGGCGCTGCTGCTCGTTACAGCAGGCGGTCCATTCACGGCGCAGGGGGGGACGGCACTGGCGCAGCAGATTTCGCCGACGCCGGGCGCGATTGAGCCGCCGACCACGACGCCGATGCCCACGCCCACGCCCGCGCCCACCCTGACCACGCCGCAGGCAACTGCCGTGCGCCTGACACCGACTGTCGGGGCGCTGGTCGAGCAGACGCCAGCGGCTATGCTGCCTTCCAGCGATCCGCGCCTGACCGTGTGCAGTGCGCCGACTCAGCCGGGTTTCGTCCCGGTAATTGTGCGCCCTGGCGACCGGCTCAGCGACCTGCTGACGGGTGTGGAAACCCTGACGCCTACGCAGATTGCCGCGCTGAACTGCATTGACGACCCCGCCGCGCTGCCCGTTGGGGTGGTCATCTGGATTCCCGGCACGGCGGAAACAATGCCGGGCGACTTTGTGCCGCAGGATGCCGACCCGGAGAGCGACCGGGTAGACATCGCGGCGCTGACAGCAACCCCCGAAACGCTGCAAAACGAAAACGGGGTCTATTTTGAATGGCAGACGACCGGTACGGCGGTCTACTTCTACCGCTGCCTGGTGGATCTCTGCCAGCGCCCCACGCTTGCGCCGCCGCGCCCGCCCGTGGGCGGCGTGCAGATCGACAATTTTCCCTATGCCGGGGAGTACCGTTACCGGCTGGAAGTGGTGGATGGCAGCGCGTTTGCCACCCGCGATATCACGATCACGGTGGAATGCAGCCATGTCGCGCTGGGCGCACGGGGCGGTACAGGACGCTGCCCGGACGAGCCGCCGCTGGCAGTGTTCGCCGCGTGGCAGCCGTTTGAGGGCGGGGCGCTGCTCTGGTTTGCCGACACGGGCTTGATTTACGTGCTGACGGCAGCGGACAGCCGTGTGCGCGTGTTTGAGGATGCCTTTGTCGAAGGGCAGACCGAGCCGGAGATCACCGCGCCAGAGGGGTTGTACGCGCCCGTGCGCGGTTTTGGACTGGTCTGGCGGACACTGGGCGGCGCGGAAAGCGCGTTGGGCTGGGCGCTGGCGGCAGAAGGCGGCTACGATGCGCTGCGCCAGCCTGCCGGACGGCAGTCCTACACGGTGCTGGTGCGCGTGCGAGAGGATGTGAGCTACGCGCTGACGCTGCTGCCCGGCGCGCGCGAAGGCTACTGGGCAGGCGTGGAGTAGGAGCAACTACATGGCAACCGCATTAATCACGGGCGGGACGGGATTTGTCGGGTCGCATCTGGTGCGCGTGCTGGCGGACGCCGGGCACACGCCGCGCGTGCTGCACCGCCGCCGTTCCCGGCTGACCGCGCTGCAAGGGCTGCATTACGAAACAGCATTGGGCGATGTGCTCGAAACCGACGCGCTGCTGCAAGCCTGCGCGGGCTGTGACTGGGTCTTTCACGTCGCGGCAGTGGCGGATTACTGGCGCGCCAGCACAGAGCAGATGTTCAACGTCAACGTGGAGGGCACACGGCGCGTGCTGTGGGCGGCGCGGCAGGCGGGCGTCCCGCGCGTGGTGCTGACCAGCAGCGCGGCGGCGGTGGGCGTGCTGCCCGGCGAGCAGCCTGCTGATGAACGGGTGCCGTTTAACCTGCCGCCGCGCGCCTTCCCCTATGGCTACAGCAAGGTGCTGGCGGAGCAGGTCGCGCAGGAGGCAGTCGCGGAATACGGGCAGGATGTGGTCATCGTCAACCCGGTGGTCGTCTTTGGACCCGGCGATCTGAACCAGATTTCGGGCAGTTTTGTCACGCAGATTCGGCGCTACCAGTGGGCGGCGACGGTAACATCCGGCGGGGTGGCAGTAGTGGATGTGCGCGATGTGGCGCGCTGGCATCTGGCGGCGGCAGAGCGTGGGCGCAGCGGCGAGCGCTACATTCTGGGCACGGCGAACAGCAGCTACCGCGCCCTGTTCGCGCTGATCGCGCAGCTCCTGGACGTGACTCCGCCGAAAATCATGGTGCCGGATGCGGTGCTGCCGCTGGCGGCGCTGGGCATCACGCTGGCGCGGCGGCTGGGCATGACGCTGCCGGTGGACGCCAATCAGGCGCGGCTGGGGAGCAAATGCGTCTATTTTGACTTCCGCAAGGCATGGGGCGAACTGGGCGAACCGCAGATTGACCTGGAAACCAGCCTGCGCGACACTGTCCGCTGGTATGCCGAAAACGGCTATCTGCAAGCCGATGGGCTGGCGCAGTGGATGACACGCGCGGGCAGACTGTTGGGCTGGTGAGGGTGGCACGCTCACGCGGGTGGCACGCTCACGCGGGTGGCACGGCAGCGGTTGCGTGGATGAATGCTGCCTGTGAAAACGCGGCGGACTCGTTGACAAACGGAAGGGTGTCCGCTATGCTAATCGTGTTCGTTCAATTCTAAACTGAAATCATGTAGGTTTTCACATGTCAATTTTTGTGTCCGCTAACTGCTGTTGTTGTTGTACCTGTCTGATGCCGGGGCGCTAACCACCCTTCACACAGGCGCACAACGACTGTCGCAGCATTACAGGACACGACAGCCAGCGCGACGAAACAAGCGTGGGATCGCTCCGGACTTCCGGGCGTCAGCATCCTGCGCTTTTTTGTTGTTTGCTGGCTGTTTTGTTTACGGGTCTGTGCGCAGACCCACCCGAACATAGGGATTATGCAGGTTAACAGAATAAGACGGAGTAAGGTTTTGCTGTGGGCGACCCCCTGTGGTCGCCCCTACACGGTTTGTCGCGTAGGGGCGGGTCACTGTACCCACCCGTATACTCCGTATTGAATGGCTCAAGACCATAATCCCCTTGTTCAGCAAGACCGGTGTATGGATCGGTTCCAGAAACACATTTTCCTGACAACCAGTGGAGCCGCGTGTACGGCTCGCTTAACACACTCGACGAGGAGCAGCCCGGCAATGGTCGCTATTCGACAGACAATTGACCTGACAACCCCCACCGCAGTGCCCGCAGCACCCGTGCGTTACAGCAGCCTTGAGCAGCAGATTGGCGGCACGGCGCTGCTCGGCTTCCGGCAGATCACCGCGCATCTGCCGGAGAATGTCGCCATCTATGCCAAGGCGGAATGGCAGAATCCCGGCGGCAGCGTCAAGGATCGCGCGGCGGCGAATATCATCCGCGAGGCAGAGGCAGCCGGGCTGCTGACGCCGGACAAAGTGCTGGTGGACAGCACCAGCGGCAACACCGGTATCGCCTATGCCATGCTCGGCGCGGCGAAAGGCTTCCGCGTCAAGCTGTTTCTGCCCGCCAACGCCAGCCCGGAGCGCATCGCTATTCTGCGCGCCTATGGCGTGGAGCTGGTCTTCACCGATCCGCTGGAAGGCAGCGACGGCGCGATTCTGGCAGTGCGCGAGCTGGTGCAGCGTGAGCCGGAACGCTATTTTTACGCCGACCAGTACAATAACCCGGCGAACTGGCAGGCGCACTATAAGACCACTGCTGTGGAGATCTGGCAGCAGACGCACGGCACGGTAACGCACTTCATCGCCGGGCTGGGCACCAGCGGCACGCTGATGGGCACCGGGCGGCGGCTGAAGGAGTACGACCCGCAGGTGCAGATTATCGCGCTGCAACCGGATTCGCCGTTTCATGGGCTGGAAGGGCTGAAGCACATGCCCACCGCGATCAAGCCGGGTATCTATGACGAATTCTTCGCGGATCGCACGCTGCCGGTCAACACTGAGGCGACGCACGCGATGGCGCGGCGGCTGGCACGCGAGGAGGGCTATCTGGTGGGCATCAGCGCGGCGGCGGCGATGGTCGGGGCGCTGCATATGGCGGAGGAACTGGCAGCGCGGGGTGAACCCGGCGTAATCGTGACGCTGTTCCCCGACAACGCCTACAAATATCTGAGCGAGGGCTTCTGGACGAAATAGGGGGGTGCGAGGCAAGCCTGCCCAAAAAACGCCGCGCAATGCGCAGGGGTGCATTGGGATTTCGGGGCGAATGCCGCACCGCGCGCACAACGCATTGAACCGCACCAGCGCGACGGGCGCAAAGCAGTATCGTAGGGGCGGACCACCGTGTCCGCCCGCCCGCACTGCAATGCCCCTGTGTGCTCGGTGCCTCTGTGGTTTTGAATGCTGTGTGCCTGCTTATCTGCCTTGCCCCCATTTCCGAATACACCCAATGCATAATGCGGCAGCAGCCGGTGTGGCAGGGTGTATAATAGGGACTGGCGTGCAGGGAAGTCTGGACACCAGCGTACTTTAGCACATCCCAATTCGAGGAGCCGCCGCCGTGCCTGCTGCTGAAAACCCCGACCCAAGCGCCGCGCCCAACGCTGCCGAACCCCTGCGGCTGACGCCCGACGAACGCAATGCCATGCGCGCCTTTTTGCAGCGCAGCGAAGTGCGCCTTTCGACCATGCACCGGATCGCGCTGGCGTTTATCGGTGGGGCAGGGCTGCTGCTGCTGATTCCCGTGTTCTTTAAGGATGTGGTCGATAATATCATCGCGGTGCTGCTGCAGCAGTTGAGCAACCAGTACCCGGCGCTGGGTGTTGGCGGCGGCTGGGCGCTGACGCTGGTGCTGTTCGCCGCGCTGGCATACCCGCTGCTGCTTTCGCTGTCCATTCCGCTGTACGGCGTTTACCTGCTGCTGAAGGATGTCGTCCATTTCTATTTCACGATTTACATGCCCGGTTCCGCGCCGGAAGTGCTCAACCCCACGCTTTCGCTCTCCGGGCTGACGTTCTGGGCAGACGAAGCGCCGCAGATCAAGCGGGCGGTCATGCGCTACCAGTACATGCCGCACCAGATGGACTATATGATCCCTTTCAGCGAAGGGCGGCGCGAAGTCTATTTCGATACCCTGATCCACAACACGGAAGGCGCGATTATCCCGCCATCCCGCCGCCCGGAAGCGCTGGATACGCTGGGCTGCGTGCCGGAGGAGGCGGACGAAAAGGCAGTGCGCCACTTCAACGCGGCATTCGGCATCGCGCGCAGTCTGGATCGCACGCTGATTGAAGATGTCGCCACCACCGAGATGACCCTTGTGCGCAACATCCTCTACCTGCGGCGGCTGCTGCTGCGCTATATCAAGGTGCTGCTGATGTTCATCTGGACGACGCTGATCTCGTTTATGATTCTGCCGGTGCTGCAGGACACACGCTTTCCGGCGCTGCTGGTGCTGTCGGTGGGGTATCTGATCTGGTCGGCGCTGGTGATGTGGCTGGTGCGCCAGCCGCTGCGCTGGATTTACCGCCACCGTTACGGTGACCTCAACACCGCCCACATTGACCCGCAGCTCACGCTGCTGGAAAGCCGCATTGCGCGCTTCTGCCAGGCGGCAGTGGGCGTCAGTCTGCTGGCAGTGCTGCTGGCGCTGGTGGCATATGCCCTGGGGTAAACGGTTATGCGCCTGAACCTGCCCGTGATGGATGTAGTGCAGGACTGCCGGACGATCCTGATTGCCGGGGCGGGCGGCGGCTTCGATGTGTTCGCCGGGCTGCCACTGTATTTTACCCTGCGCGCGGCGGGCAAGACGGTGCATCTGGCAAATTACAGTTTCGTTGATTTTGAACTGGTGCAGTATGCCGCTGATCTGGACGTGCTGCTGCCGGGGCTGCTTGCCGCGACTCGCGGGCGCGTGCGTGTGCCGCTGCCCTATTACCCCGAAGGCTATCTGACGCAGTGGTTTGCCGAACGCGGCGAAGACATTCCCGTGTGGATGTTCGCCAAAACGGGTGTGCTGCCGCTGACACAGGCATACCAGCGGTTGATTGAGCATTTGGGCGGGGTGGACGCGCTGCTGCTGGTGGACGGGGGTGTGGATTCATTGATGCGCGGCGACGAGCAGGGCGCGGGCACACTGCTGGAGGATACGATCAGCCTGCTGGCGGCGGATGCGCTGGATGTGCGTGTGCGGCTGCTGGCGACGATTGGCTTCGGCACGGAAGTAGAGGAAGCCGTGTCGCACCACAACGCGCTGATGAACATCGCCGCGCTGACAAAAGCCGGGGCGTTTTATGGCTGCTGCGCATTGACGCCGCAAATGCCCGCCTTCCAGCAGTACGAGGCTGCCTGCCGGTATGTGTGGGAGCAGCCCGGACACCAGAAAAGCCACATCAGCACGCGCATTATCCCTGCCGTCAACGGCGAATCTGGCGATTTCCACCTGTACCCCGATGACCGCCGGGTGCGCATTTACGTGTCGCCGCTGATGAGCCTCTACTGGTTTTTTGATGCGGCGGGCGTGCTGCGCCGCAGCCTGATTGCCGCCGCGCTGCGCGACTCAATCACCTTTCACGATGCGCTGAGCGCCTGTGTCCGCGCGATGAACGCCATCAGCACCCCGCGTCCACGCGGCAGCATCCCGTATTGAGCGCGTTTGCATTGTTGCTGTCACGGTAAGCGCATCAAATCCAATATATCCAGCTTGAACCGCAAAGACACGAAGCGCGCCAGGAAATGGATAGATATTAAGCGCGTTTATCAACAAGCGCTGCTTCTGACGTGATTGTCCTGCCTTTGATGTGCGATCGATTTGCAGCACGCACGCTCCACGCTATACTCTTCTCTCACTGTCCACTGACTCTCTGGTCTGTATGATGGAAATATTTGAAAACCGCGATGCCTGGGTCGAGGCATTTCACAACGGCTGGCTGAAAGAATATCGTGAGACGGGCGTCACCAATTTCAAGATCTACCAGCGTCCGCGCAACAACAGCGCCCCGGCAGGCAGGGCAGTAGACCTGAGCACAAGCCGCCTGCTGTTCATCACCTCAGCAGGGGCGTACCTGCGCGACAGCCAGATACCCTACGACGCGGAGAACGACCTGGGCGATTACACCATGCGCCTGTTCCCGTCCAGCACGCCATTGGACGCGCTGGCATATGCCCACACGCACTACGACCACCAGTATGTGAATGCCGACCCGCAGGTGCTGCTGCCGCTGCGCCATCTGGATGATCTGGTGCGGGCGGGGGGGATTGGCGCGCTGACGCCGAACGTGATCGCGTTTATGGGCTACCAGCCGGATGTATCGCGTGTGGTGGACGAGCTGATTCCGCAGATCGTCGCGGCGGCGCAGCAGGAGCAGGCAGACGCCGCGCTGCTGGTGCCGTCCTGACCGCTGTGTTCCCAGTCCGTGGGACTGGTCGCACGCGCGCTGGAAATGCAGGGTATCGCCACTACGCTGACCTCGTGGAACGCCGGGGTCACCCGGTTGACCATGCCGCCGCGCGCCACATTCACGCGCATGAATCGCGGCAGCACGCTGGGCAGACCGGGCGACAGCGCCCAGCAGCGGCGCATTCTGGACGCGACGCTGGCGCTGCTGGCACAGGATGCGCCTGTCGAACCGGTGAACCTGGACGAGACCTACGAAACGGCTTGAGTCTGCGCTCATCATACGCCAGCGCTGCGGCTGATGCGCTTTAACCAACCGCATTCCTACTGTTGACTGACGCCCGCCCAACGATTTGAACTGAGGTAAGTATTCCGCGTTAGACTCCAGATAGAGCGCCTTCATGGCGCATGGTCTGGAGTCCTATCTATGAACGCGCAAAGAGGTGTTTTTGTACAATCAAAAAGAAACCGGCTGATCTCACTCTATCCGCTGTTTGCCTTGCTGCTGGCGTTGTTCGCCAGCGCCTGCGGGGTGCGCAGCGCCCCCGAACCCACCTTGCAGCCGCTGCCCGCCGTGACTGCCACGCCCGTCTGGGTGCAGCCTGCCGCCGCCTACCAGCCCGCCGCGTATCAACCCACCGCGTATCCGCCCGCCACTGCGCCGACGCCTGAACCGGTCTTTTACGCGCCGATCAACTTCCAGTTGATTCGCGATGTGACACTGGGGGACTGTAACAGCGTGCTGCAATATGGCATTCCGGTCAGCGCGGGCTGGTGGCTTAGCGGCAGTGTGAGCGCGGCTGCGTCGTGCCGCATCATCGTCAATGACACGTTTACGGATGTGATGCTTGCCAGCGCGACCTATTCGGTGACGGTGCTGAGCAATTACTTTGACACGCGCCCGCAGCAGAACAACCGCAACCGCTATGCTGACTGCAATTATGCCCTTTTGGGGGCGGAATATTATCTGGATGGGGTGCGGCTGAGCGGCAGCCTGAACCGCGCGGTGGGCTGCACAATTTACCAGCAGAACGATCTTAAATACATTCTGACCGACGACGGCACAGCGATCTTCTTTTCGGTAACGCGCTAAGTACAACCAAATTGAAAATGTCGGATGTAGGGGCAGGTCTGAGACCTGCCCCTACGGAAAATAATCCCGCGAGATTTCTGTGGTTGTACTTAGCCCATGCATGGCAGGGGCATGTTGCCACCCGCCTGCAAAACGGATTGAACTGCTGAGGCGCAGCGGACACGGAGAACCCTGATGCATGACTTTGCGCGCGCCGTGTCCTGGTGGTCTTGTCTGTTTCCGCCGCGCGTACCCTCGTGCTGCCTACTGGTGCTTGAACGCGCCTTCCAGATACTCGCGCGGGAAGAACTCGCTGGTTTCGCCGTGTGCCGCATAGCGGTACAGCGCCGCCTGGAAGATGCCGCCCAGCGCAGAGCCAAACAGACTCACGGCGATCACCCCCAGCACGGTCAGTGCGATGCCCAGCACAATGCCCACCGTCCCCAGTACAGACAGCAGCAGCGTCAGCAGCGCCCCCACGAGGACAATGCCCAATGAAATCAGCCCGATCACCAGCCCAATGCCGAAGGTAGCAATCAACTGTTCGCCCCAGGTTTTCTTGAGGAGCTGCGCGCTGCGTTTGATCGCGTCAATCGGTCCCAGATTTTCGACCACCAGCACGGGCACGACGAGGAAGGTAATCAGGTTCCAGGCGAATTCCAGCAGCCCGCCCAGCAGCCCCAGCAGAATCCGCATGCCGATATTGTCGCTGTTGTTGTGGCGAATGCTGTTGAGCACCATGCCTACTGTCGCCGCGACCAGCGCCCAGCCGAAAATTTTGCCGAAGCGTTCTGAGGCGATGCGAAAACCATCGCGCACGGTTGGGTCGCCGCCGTCCAGACGGATCATCGCCGCGCCGATCAGCGCGCTGTTAGAGAAGATCACGACGGTATACATGACCAGATAGTACAGGAACAGAATTACGAAACTGAGCACAACGGCAATCGGGTTGGCGTCGCCGCTGCCGTCGCGGGTCAGCATTTCCAGAATGCCGGTGGCGCTGAGCGGCAAGAAGAACACAATACTGACGATAGTCGCGGCAATGAACGAAATCGTCGGGAAAATCAGCAGTTCCCGGTCTTTTTTCAGGACTTCCAGGCTCGCCTTGAACAGTTCCCAACTGCGAGAAAAGCGTGTAAACATCGTGGTATACTCCCATGTCTTGCAGCAAGCATTACGTTGTGCAACAGGTTAATTATGGCTGATGTCCGGTAGGCTGGCAATTCCTCCCCTGCTGTACCCCCGCGCGGGCGCTATTGACAAACCTTTGCCGCTGTTCTAGACTGATTGTAAGTTGTGGGCAGTCTCATCAAGTCGGGACCTGCGCGGCAGAAGCCTCCGAACCGTGTCAGGGGCGGAAGCCAGCAGCACTAAGGGGTCTCTTCTGGGTGCCGCAGGCAAACCCGGCTTGAGTAGACTGCCCACAACGGTTTAGCACCCAAAAACAACTCCTGCCATGCCCGTGCTGCCGCGTTGCGGCGCGTCTGTGTATATCGGAGTACGCCTGTGCAGCATGACCCACAGCGTCCCCCCAGAACTCCCGAATCCCAGCCAGACTCATCCTTTTTTGATGCACTGCCGCCCCCGGCAGAGGACGACACCCGCCCAACCAACCCGCTGCCGCTCGCTGCTGAACCAGCGCTGAATCCTGACGACACGCACCCGACCCCGGCGACCCCATTCCATCTGATTGAGCCGCCCATCGAGGCAGACGATACGCAGCCCACGCCGCTAGCGCCCATGCAGCCGGTGGTCATCGCGGATCGCACGCCGCCAGGTGGAGTCGTGGCGCTGGGCGCGTTTGTGCCCCTGTCGCCCCCGGTGCCGCGGCGCTGGCGTTTGTGGCTGGCTGCCGCCGGGGTGCTGCTGCTGTTTTGCGTGGGGGGAGCGGTCGCGCTGCTGCTGGCACGCGGCGCTGGTGCCGATGCGACCGCAGCGGATAGCATGCGCGTGAGCGTGATTGCTGACGGGCGGGTGTACGAACAGGATAGTCGTGCCGCGACGGTAGGCGACCTGCTGCGCGAGATGCAGATTCGCCTTGGTCCGAATGATGTGCTGCTGCCGCCCGCCGACACGCCGCTGACGCCGGGACTGGAAGTGCTGGTCGCACGCGCGCGGGTAGTCACGCTGGTGATTGACGGCGCGTTCCAGCAGGTGCAGACCACCGAGCAGAGTCCGCTGCGTATTCTGCAAGACAGCGGCGTGACGCTTGACCCCGATGACCGCGTGTGGATTGACGGCACGCTGACGACGCCCGCCGCGCTGGCAAACTGGCTGATTCCGCCGCTGCAAATTCAGGTGCGGCGCGCGGTGACGCTGACGGTGGTGGATGGCGACACGCAGCGCAGCCTGCGCACGTCGGCGGATACGGTGGGCGAGGCACTGTTCGAGGCGGGCATCACGCTGTTTCTGGCGGACTCGGTCACGCCGGAACTGAACACGCCGGTCAGCGAAGGGCTGCTGGTGACGGTGGATCGTTCGCGCGCGGTGACGGTTGAGGTGGACGGCAGGCGCATGGAAACACGAGTCAGTGATGGCACGGTTGCCGACGCGCTGGTCGCCGCCGGGGTGACGCTGGTCGGGCTGGATTACAGCGTGCCCAGCGAATCTGCGCCGATTGTGCCGGGCATGGTCATCCGCGTGATTCGCGTGACCGAGGAAGTGCAGGTTGAGCAGGCGGCGATTCCGTTCGAGACGGTGTATCAGGCAGACGCGAGTCTTGAACTTGACCAGCAGAGTGTATTACAGGCGGGGCAGAACGGCGTCGCGCAGACGAATATCCGCGTGCGCTATGAAAACGGCATGGAGATCAGCCGGCAGGCAGAACCAACCTTTGTGGCGCAGGAGCCGGTCAACCGCGTGATCGGCTATGGCACGCAGGTGGTTATCCGCACGCTGGACACCCCCGACGGACCGGTGCAGTACTGGCGCATGATCCGCATGTACGCCACCAGCTATCATCCGGCGGCGCTGGGCGGCGACAACATCACCGCCACCGGCGCAACCCTGACGCGCGGCATAGTCGGCGCAGACCCGGATGTGCTGCCGTACCACACGCGCATCTATGTGGCGGGTTATGGCGTTGGACAGATTGAGGACACCGGCGGACCCCGGCGCAGCGCCCGCTGGGTGGACCTGGGCTATGACGACGAGAACTGGGTCGGCTGGTCGGAATATGTCGATGTCTATGTGCTGGTGCCCGTGCCGCAGACGATCAATTACATTTTGCCTGAGTAAATTGCCCAAATAGAAAAGCCGAATAATATATGACTCATCCGCAAATTGACAGCGAGGGAGTCGTATGACACTGGCACTGGTACTTAGCGGCGGCGGGGCACGGGGTGATTTTCAGGTCGGCGCACTGCGCTATCTGTATGATCGCGGCATTCGCCCGGAGATTATCTGCGGCACGTCAGTCGGCGCGATCAATGGGGCCAAGCTGGCAGAAGGCGAGCGCAGCCCCACACACGGTCTCGCCGGGCTGGAAAAAATCTGGCTGGGGCTGATGCGCAATGAAGATATGTATCTGAAGGAACAGTGGTTTCAGGAACTGGAGGACTCGCCAGTAAAGCACTTTCTGGAACGGGCAGCAGAAGACACCGCCGGCACCGTGGGCGGTTTTGCGCTGCGCTGGGCGCATCCGTTCGGTCCGCTGGTGTTCCTGTATGATCTGATTACCGCTGCGATTGACCTGGGCAAGCTGAAAGAGACGCTGGACAAGGCGCAGCAGGCGACCTCGCTGTATAACCTGATCCCGATTGAAAACAAACTGAGCAAACCAGAGTTCCTCGACCAGACCGCGGTAGCGACATCCGGCATCAAACTGCGGCTGGCGATGGTCGGGCTGGAAAGCGGGCGTCTGCGTTATATGAACGAACGCGCGCAAATGCTGCCGGGCGCGCCACGCGGGCACTTTCTGACCGCGTCCGACGAAGAACGGCGCAACCTGATCGAGACGGATGAGTATGTGGATGATGGCATCGTGGGCTATGTGTATCGCGAAAGCGCCCTGCCGCCGCTTGATAACGTGGGCATACCGGACGGTGGTTATCTGCCGCCGTTTTTGACGCCGGGCACGCTGTACTTCCCGCGTGAAGGCACGGAATTGCAGTCGCTGTCGGATACGCTGCTGCCGCTGCCGGGGGCGCGTGTGCTGCTGCCCGCGCTGGAACAATTCTACATGACCAGTACAGGCTTCTACTTCTGCACGTCGTGGCTGGAAGAAAGCCGGGCAGTGCAGCAGTCCGGTGGGCTGCGGCTGGAGCGTGTGCTGGGCTATGTCCACCGTGATCATGTGGCGGGCACCGTGCCGCTGTACCGCCTGTACAGCAACGATGGCTTTTATTACACGGCGAAGGCAGAGGAGCGTGACGAGGCGCTGGTTCAGCAGGGGTATGCCTATGATGGCGTCGTCTGCCATGTCTTCCCGTCCCCTGGCGAGGGCTTGATACCGCTGTACCGGCTGAAGGCGTCTAAGACCAATGTGGATGCCGATCTGGTGGACGGGGTGCTGGCGTCGGCGGCGATTCCGGCAATCTTCCGCGCGATTCAGATCAACGGTGAGCATTATGTGGACGGCGGCGTGCGCGAAGTGCTGCCGATCCGGGCGGCAGTGGAGCTGGGCGCAACGCAGATTTTGGGCGTCGAGGCATCCGCGCCGATCTCCCCCCTGAGTCGCCCGCTGGGGCAGGGCAGCCCCAAACTGCTGGATATTGCCACCCGCGCCGTGATGGATATTCTGATTGACGAGGTCACGCACAACGAAATTCATCCGGTGGGAAAGGGCTGGGGCGTGCCGCTGCGGGTGATTCAGCCGCGTTTTGATGTCCACGACCCGACGACGATTGACCCGGCGCTGATCCGCATCACAATGGATTACGGCTTTATGCGCGCGGCAGATGAATATGATGCGCAGCGCAACCTGCCGCACCTGACCCGGCTGACGCAGCTTGCCGACGACATCACCCGGCTGCGGATGGACATCCACCGCCGCGAAAACCTGACCTATGAACTGCCGCACAAAGAACACATCCTTGAACTGCGCGAACGCAAGTGGATGCTCAAGGCACTGGCAGATGAACGCCATTATCTGGGTGGCGCGCTGCCGGATCACTACCGCGACTGGTGGATGGGCTGGGAACAGAAGCGTTTTGCCCCGCCGTATATGCCGACGCCCTGGGTCGCGCATGACCGCTGGCTGGATCGCACTTCAAGCCGCCAGTTTCGCATCCCGGCGGAAGCGCCGCCGCTGGGCAGCGACCACACGCTGCTGCGCGAGATTGATGACCCGGCGGTGTATGTCATCTACGGGGGCGCGAAATTCTGGGTGCATGTGTGGGACTGGAACAGCGCCCAACTGGACTGGGCGAATGTGCGGCTGGTGCCCAGCGGCGCGCTGCGCTATGACCTGACCCCACCGGCGGATGGCACCCTGCTGCAAGAGGAAGGGCAGCCGGCTATCTATATCAGTGTTGGCGGCTATCCGGTGCTGATTCCCAACCCGGAAACATTCAACGCGCTGGGGCTGGACTGGGGGCAGGTGCGCAAACTGCCGCCGGGCAGGCTGGCAGTGCTGCCCAAAGCCCCGCTGGATGGCACGCTGATGCGCGAGCAGAATAATCCACTGGTGGTGATTTTCTACGGGGGCATGCGCTTCGGGTTTCCCGATCCCTATACATTTGAGCAGCGCCTGGGGCAGGACTGGGGGCGCGTGCGTATAGTGCCGGACGGCACGTTCGCCCGCTGGACGGACCAGCCGGTCGAGGGCACGCTGCTCAAAGAGCTGGACCGGCACGAGGTCTATGTGATTCGCGAGGGCAAAAGGGTGCATATCCCGTCGCCGCCGGTGTTCACGGAAAGCGGCTACCGCTGGTCACGGGTGCGGGTGGTGCCCAACGGACAACTGGCAGGTGTGCCTGACGGCGGACCGTTTTAGCACGTTGTATGCGGGCAGGCGGATGTGGCAGGATGCAGATGCCCGCGCTTTTCCTGTAACCGCTCAGCCATTGGATTTGAGGCTAAATTGCCCTTACCCTAAATTCCTCTCCCAGGGAGAGGGACTTAAAAACCCACCCTGCCCCGTATTCACCTCTTCGCCTTAGGGAGAAGAGGTAGGGGGATGAGGGCTTCACGCTCAAAACAGGGCTGAGTAGTTACCTTTACCTTTCCTCAGCAGGCTGTAACTCGTCAGGCACGCGACACGTGCTAAAATAGGGTGTCTTTGCTACTCAACACGCGCAAGGTTCCCTGCTGCTGGAGGAGATTGCACGCATGTCTGAAACATTCGCCAAGCTGAAAGAACTGCTGCACCAACAGAAGAAACTGAGCAAAGAAGAAGAGGATAAGCTGATCGCCGCGCATGGCGACATTACCCCCGAAGAACGGATTGAGCTGGAAGCGGAAAAGCTGAAGGTCGAAAAGGAAGCGACTGCCGGGGCGAAGGTGTCCATGGACGATTATCTTGCGGCGCTCAAGGTGCTGGATAGCGCGGCAGAAGGCTCCGACGAATATAAAAAGGCGGAAGCAATCGTGGAGAAGTATGAAAGCGGGCAATAAAATGCCGGGCAATAAAATGCCGGGCAGCAGCGCCGGATGACAGTGCCCGATCTTTCAGGCACATTGGTTCTGAAATTCAACAGTGGTCAATCGGTGCATGCGGGGCGTTCCGTGCAGGATCGCCCCGGCATGACCACCCCTGACCCTCTATGCTGGTTAGCCTGGAGTATCCCCAAGTCTCATGACGACGCGACAGTCTCGACAGTTTGATGACGTTTCGCAGTTGCCCCCGCCGCCGCAGATTCCACCACCTTCTCAGCGCCCACCGCGCCGCCCTGAACCCGCGCCGCCAGGTTTGAATCCCTGGGTGGTGCGGCTGCCGCTGCTGGTGGTCAGTGGGGCGCTGCTGCTGCTGCTGGGGCTGGGCGCGCTGGCGACTGCCTACACTGCCCGCTATGCCGAACGGATCGCGCCGGGGGTGAATGTTTACGGGCTGGATGTGGGCGGGCTGACCCGCGCCGATGCCGCCGCAGTGCTGACCCAGCAGATCCGTTACGCGGCGGACAGTGTGTTCACGTTCCGCGATGGCGAACGCTTCTGGCAGATGAACGCGGCAGAGCTGGGCGTGCGTTTCGATGTTGAGGCGACGCTGGACGAGGCGTATGCTGCCGGTCATGGCGGCGGGCTGCTGTTCGATATGTCGCAGCAGTTGACGATTTACCTGACCGGGCGCAGTGTCGCGCCGGTGTTCACCTATGACCAGAATGCCGCTGCCGCGCGCCTGCGGGCAATCGCTGGCGAAGTCAACATTCCCGCGCAGGACGCGCAGTTGATCATCAATGGCAGCAGTGTCAGCACGACGGCGGGGCAGGTGGGGCGCACGCTGGATGTCAACGCCACGCTGCGCCGGTTGGACAGCGCCGTGCTGGGCATGCAGTCCGGCGGGGAGCTGCTGCTGGTGATTAACGAGACGCCGCCGCTGGTGTGGGATGCCACCACCGCCGCCGCGCTGGTGCAGACCGCGCTTGCTGCCCCGCTGACCCTGACGGCGAACGCGCAGGACGGCACGCCGCTGGGTCCGTGGGTGGTCGGCGTGGATCAGATTGCCGCGCTGCTGGATGTGCGGCTGGTGGACAACGGCGACGGCACGCGCAGCTACCGCGTGAGCATTGATATGGCAGCATTCAGCGCCGCGCTGGAAGCACTCGCGCCGGGGCTGGCGGCAGACCCGGTGGACGGGCGTTTCCGCTTCAATGTCAACACGCGCGAACTGGACATTATCCAGCCGGGCGTGAACGGGCGCACGCTGAATGTGCCGCTGACGCTGGCGGCGCTGGAGAGCGCGGTTTTTTCGCCTACCAGCCGCACGGTGGCGATGGTCTTCGATTACACGCTGCCCGATTATCACGACGGCATTCGTGCCGCTGATCTGGGCATTGTGGAACTGGTCGGCGAGGCGACGACGTATTACGCGGGCAGCACGCAGAACCGCCGCTCGAACATCGCGCGCGGGGCGAGTTATTACGATGGCATCATCGTCGCGCCGGGCGAGGAGTTCTCGTTCAACCGCTATCTGGGCGACATCAGCGTGGAAAACGGTTTTGTGCAGGGCAAGATCATCTTCGGCGGGCGCACGATTGACGGTGTGGGCGGCGGCATCTGCCAGGTGAGCACGACGCTGTTCCGCGCGGCGTACAACGCGGGTTTCCCGTTCACCGAACGCCATTCGCACGGCTACCGCGTGGGCTTCTACGAGCAGCAGGGTTTCCCGCCGGGGCTGGATGCGGCGATCTACCAGCCGACACTCGACCTGCGCTTCATCAACGATACGCAGCGGCACATCCTGATTGAGGTGTCGGTCTACCCGGCAAACGATTCGATCCAGTTCCGCATTTACGGCACGAACCCCGGCAGGACGGTGGAGACGGAGAATCTGCGCGTGTTTAACGTGCAGCCGCCGCTGGGCACAATCTACGAGATCAACAGCGCGCTGCGCGCCGGGCAAACGCTGCAAGTGGACTGGGCGGCAGAGGGGGCGGAGGTCAGCCTGGACCGGGTGCTGCGCGACCCGCAGGGCAACGAGCTTCGCCGCGACACGTTCTACACGCGCTACCTGCCCTGGGCGGCGGTGGTGCAGGTTCCGCCCGGCGATTCCCGCGCGGGGCAGTCCGGCGGGTGAGGGGAAAGGTATCCCGATGATTCATGTACTGGCGGCATTTTTCGCGCGGCGGCGCGTGGCAGAGGAGTACGCGCGCCAGCACAACGCCGACCCTGTGCCAGGGTATCACGCGGGCAAGCGCATCAAACAGGTGCATGTGCTGCGGGCAGACGGTCTGCGGAGAGAGGGCGCAAAAAAGCCCGTTTACAAGGATGGGCGGCGGGTGAACCGTTAGCCATGCTGGCGATTGAACATCTGCTGCTGGGGGCGGCGCTGGTGCTGCTGCTGAGCATCCTCGCCAGCAAGGTTGCCGTGCGCTCTGGCGTTCCGGCGCTGCTGCTGTTTTTGCTGCTGGGCATGCTGGGCGGCTCGGATGGTCCTGGCGGGGTGTATTTCGATAACCCCTGGCTGGCGCAGTCCATCGGCGTGGTGGCGCTGGCGTTCATCCTCTTTTCCGGCGGGCTGGACACCGACTGGGGCGCAATTCGCCCCGTGCTGCGGGCGGGCATCAGCCTTTCGACGCTGGG
Organism: Anaerolineae bacterium; assembly: GCA_034435675.1. Lineage (GTDB taxonomy): Bacteria > Chloroflexota > Anaerolineae > Aggregatilineales > Phototrophicaceae > DAOTWP01. Next base: position 1,259 of record DAOTWP010000068.1, on the reverse strand, counting down.
CGTGGGAATCACGGCGCTGGCGGTGGCGGCATTTACCCATGCGGCGCTGGGCTTGAGCATAGCGGAGGGTGTGCTGCTGGGGGCGATCATCTCGTCCACCGACGCGGCGGCGGTGTTTGCGCTGCTGCGCGGGAAAAATGTGCAACTGCGCGGTGGGCTGAAACCGCTGCTGGAGCTGGAGTCGGGCAGCAATGACCCGATGGCGGTGTTTCTGACGATTGGCATGACGCAGTTGGTGGCGCATCCGCAGACCTCGCCGGCGGCGCTGCTGCCGCTGTTTGTGCTGCAAATGGGCATCGGCGCGGTGCTGGGGCTGCTGGGCGGCAGGCTGGCACGCTGGACAATCAACCGGCTGCGACTGGAATTCGACGGCTTGTATCCGGTGCTGACTGTCGCGCTGGTGCTGCTGATTTACGGGGCGACGGCGGCGCTGGGGGGCAACGGCTTTCTGGCGGTGTATCTGGCGGGGGTGCTGCTGGCGCAGGGCGATTTCATCCACCGGCGCAGTCTGCTGCAATTTCACGATGGGCTGGCATGGCTGATGCAGATTGCCATGTTCCTGACGCTGGGCTTGCAGGTGTACCCTTCGCGTCTGCCTACGGTGGCGGGGCAGGGGCTGGTGGTGGCGCTGTTCCTGATTCTGGTGGCGCGTCCGCTGAGTGTGTTTGTGGCACTGGCGTTCAGCGGCTTTGGCGTGCGCGAGAAGCTGTTTGTGGCGTGGGTGGGGCTGCGCGGCGCCGCGCCGATTGTGCTGGCGACGTTTCCGCTGCTGGCGGGCATCGGGCGGGCGGAGGAAATCTTCAACACGGTCTTTTTCATTGTGCTGGCATCGGTGCTGCTGCAAGGCACGCTGATTGTGCCGCTGGCAAAGCTGCTGCGTGTGTATGCGGCGGAAGGCGAACGGGAGCTGTCGCCGCTGGCGCTGGTGCTGCGCGATAATCGCATTTTGAACGACTTGCTGGAAATCACGGTTGCGGAACACAGCGCGGTGGTCAACCGGCAGGTGCTGGATTTGCGTCTGCCGGAGGGCGCGCTGATTATGCTGATCGGCAGGCGCGGGGATTTGCTGGTGCCGCGCGGCAGCACGGTGCTCGAAGCGGGTGACCGCCTGCTGATGGTGACAACACCCGCCGCGCGCGAGACGGTGCAGCGCCTGTGTGGGGGGCAGGCGGAGGCGCTGATATTCCCCGCCGAAGAAGCCGCGCCGGGGTGAAGGGGGCTGCGCATCACACAAATGCCATGCCCACGCCGCCGTAGAG
>DAOTWP010000067.1:0-6673 GCA_034435675.1 Anaerolineae bacterium | reverse complement strand
GCCTGCGCTTACTCCTTTCAGGATGAACTGTCGATATAATTGTGCCCCGCGAAAACTGCTCTGCCCCTGCTCACGCCATATGGGCGTGCCTGCCTGCATACGCAGACAGCTACTTCTCTGCCCGGACGGCGGAGTCCGTTCCGCTGACCTCCTGGAGTTCCCGAATGCGTGGTTGGTGATGCAACAGCTTGAGATGCTCAATGAACAGGGTTTTGGCGAGTTCAAATTCGCCGGTTTCGATTTCATTGAGGATGCGCTCGTGGTAATCCCAGACCTGCTGAAGATAGTCGTAATCTGCCCAGCGGTTCAGCGCAACCGCGTCGTAGGCATCCCAGTATGCCTCCAGCAGACCAATCACAAAGGGATTGTCTAATCGTTTAAAGACAGTCAGATGAAACTGGCGATGTTCTTCGTTGGGCACATGAATCCACTCGCCGTTGAGCTTGTCACGCGCCTGCCGCACGCAGGCACGCATCTCGGCAAGGTCTTCTTGTGTCAGCAGGGCACAAGCCTCATTCCAGTAGGCAATCTCGATGTGCGCGCGCAGGCTGCCGAACAATTCAAAGTTTTGTAAATCCAGTGCCAGCGCATAAAGCAGGCTCAGGCGTACTGCTGGGGTGAATTCGTAGGGTTTGACGCGGGTGCCAGTTTTGGAACGAACTTCGACAAAACCCAGCGCCCGTGCCACTTCAAGCTGCTCACGAACTTTGCTGATGCTGATCCCAAGCTGATCCTGTTCCTGTAATTCGTTGATCGTTGGCAGGCGATCACCCGGCGCGAAGTTATTCCGGGTGATAAAATTTAACAGATCAGATCCCAGATCAATGGGTGGCATAAAAGCAATTCATCTGATAAATACGATCAATAGCATTGAATAGAGCATAGCATGCTTTGCAACTTCTGTCCAGCATTGAACCCCACAAAATTGGTGGTTTTTAACAAAAAAGCGCCGCCGCTCCTTGGCTATCCTGCGGCGATAGGTCAGACCGCCTGCACACAGGAAACGGACAGCGCGGGTATATGGTGAACACAGGGCGCGGAACGTGGTCCTGTTGCTGCTGCGTTCAGCGCATGACCTGAAGCATCGCCGCCTGTACGGCAGCGCTGACCTGCTGCCAGTCGTCAGGGTTGTGCTGGAAATCGAGGGTATCCACCGGCAGTCGCAGCACGGGTGAAGCGTCCCAACCATCAATCCAGGCATCGTACAACCGGTTAAGCTGGCGCAGGTATTCCGGGGCAATCTGGCGTTCATAGTCGCGTCCCCGGCGCTGAATATGGCGGGTCAGCGTAGCAATGTTCGCCTGCAAATAAATCACAAGCTGCGGGGGGGGCAAAAAGGCGCGCACCGCATAATATAAGCGGCAGTACGTCTCATAATCGCGCGCTGCCATTTTGCCCTGTTCGTACAGGTTACGGGCGAAAATCTCGGCATCTTCGTAAACCGTGCGATCCTGCACCACACTGGCGGGATGATCCACAAGCTGACGGTGGTGCTCAAGACGCTTGCTGAGGAAAAATATTTGGGAGTGAAAGCTCCAGCGCTGCATATCCTGATAAAAATCTGCCAGATAAGGATTTTCGGCATTCGCTTCAAAAAAGGGCTGCCAGCCAAATTCCTGCGCCAGCAGCGCCGTGAGCGTGCTTTTGCCAGCACCAATATTACCTGCAATGGCAATGAACTGTTTATGTCCGTTGTGCATGAGCTTGCTTGTATATATTCCGGGTAATGGTCGAGCGTCAAACAGATATTCTACTAAATGATCCGCTGACCGAACAGACTCGCTGCCAATTCAACGGCAACTTCCGCAGTGCGGTTGCCAATATCAAGGATAGGATTCACCTCCACTATATCGAGCGAACCCACCCGCCCATCATCGTGCAGCATTTCCATTAGCAGATGCGCTTCACGATAACGCAACCCGCCCAGCACCGGTGTTCCTACACCAGGCGCAATGGATGGATCAAGCGAGTCCATATCGAAACTGACGTGGATCGACGTGGCGCCGCGCAGCGCCCGCAGCGCCTCTTTGACGACTGCTGCCATGCCGTTTTCGTCAATATCGCGCATGGTCAGCACCTTGATGCCGCTTTCCCGCAGGGCAGCGCGTTCATCATCATCAAGGTCACGGATACCAATCATCACAATTTGATCGGGACTGAGCCGCCGTTCGCCAATCATCAGCAGTTTTGATCCCATACCCATCAGATGGCTGACCACCATGCCATGCACATTCCCGGAAGGGGAGGTTAGCGGGGTATTAAAATCGCCGTGTGCATCAACCCAGATGACACCGCCTCTGCCGGGACGGTTCAAAAACGCCGCTACCGTGCCCAGCGCCATGCTGTGATCCCCACCCAGAAAAATCGCCGTTTGCCCCGCGTCGAGGGTTTCTGTCATCCGGTCATAAACGGACTGGCAGACCTGAGCCACCGCATAAGCGTTATAGGCTTTGCCCTCTGGCAGCGGCTTGTCATGCACGGTTTCTGTGACGGGGGCATCGACATTGCCGCAGTCAATAACATTCCAGCCGATCTGTTCCAAACGGTGCTGCAACCCGGCATAACGAATTGCGCTAGGTCCCATATCAACACCGCGCCGACTTTGCCCAAGATCCATTGGCGCGCCGTAAATACAAATCTTCTTCGCGGTCTCCACCGTGAATTCTGCCCCCTTCAGGATGAGTGCCCCGATGCTTTAGCGGTTCTTTGTGCCCTGATCGTCACCAGTGGTCGCGCCGGCGTTCCATGTACCAAAACCGGCGGGGGCGTCAGGGGATCCGGCGGGCAGGCTAACAGGCGCCGTGATGGGCGCATCCTGCGCGGGTTTGCCCTGCGCAGCCTGGTTCACCTGCTGTCCCACGCTGCGCACTTCATTCAGCGATTCCTGCAGCGGCTTGGTCGCCTGGTTCCATGTGCTGCTCAGTTTCCGGTTAACCTCGTTACGCAGCGTCTGCGGGGTAGGCGGCTGTTTGGGCAACTTCACATCAACACCAGATTCGTCCAGTTCCTTCTGCATCAGGTCAACCGCTTCTTCCCACATCCGGCGCAGTTTGCCGATCAGCAGCCCCAGTTGATACGACCAGCGAATCATGCGCTTTGGTCCGGCAATCACCAGCATGATGATGAAGATTACCAGCAGTTCCCAACCACCAATACCCAGAATATTCACGGCTAAACATCTCCATTTGCGCCAGATTTGCCTTCCAGATCATTGGAGCTGAGCTGATGGCGCACCCCTGCCTCATCCCCGGAAAGGCTGCCCAGCACCCCGTTCACAAAACGCGGTGTACTTTCCGCACCGAACAATCCGGCAAGTTCAACTGCCTGGTCAATGGCAACACCTACCGGAATGCTGTCGAGAATAGCGAATTCGTAGATTGCCATCCGGAGAATGTTGCGGTCAATGATGGCAACCTGTTCCAGCGGGAATTCCGGGGCAAAACGCTGAATCAGGTCATCAAGGCGCTGGCGATGTTCCAGCACTCCGCTAACCAGCGTCGTGGCATAACTGGCAACCCGCCGCCGCGCCTCCTGTGCCTGGATGCGCCGCGCCAGCACTTCACCGACGGCGTGCTTAACACTGTCCACTTCATACAGGACTTGCAGCGCAATTCGCCGGGACAGGGCACGATCATTGTCAGTGACCTGATGTTCAATGACTTCAACATCATATTCGTCACGCTCAGAGTCAAAATCGGGTAGGTGTTCCAATGTCACGCAGCTGCCTTTACCGTCTTCCCCTCAAAGGATACCGTAGGAGTGTTAAGTTCCCATAGATTCAGTCTACTCGAAATTTTAACAAAAGACGATTCTCAAAGTGCTTGACAGACCGCCCTGAACCGTGATAACCTGTAAATGTCGCGTTTAAGAATTCTCAAACGCACACAAAAATCTCGAACGTAATGAGTTATGTAGAAAGGAATGGCGCAATGGTGAAGCTCAACATGGGAACTCTGTGGCACATCGGCATTGCCGGGATCGAACTGCCTGCATATCGTATTGCGCCTGCCTTCTGCTAACCAGCCGAGATTCTCCTGGATAAGCAAACCAACCGCAGGTGTAAACGCCCTGCGGTTTTTTGTCCCCACACAGGTCGCCGCGCGCAACACACTGGCACATCCGCCAGCAGCCAGCGCCGCCGACATGGTGACCCGCAACTGGCAGCTCAAGCCGCAGGGTAGACATGTTGCACGGTCTCAATGTGCAGAGATGGCATGCACATTCAGCAAGCTCCTGACCATCAGCCCGCAGCCCTTCGGGGTGAACGGGGACGCTGCTCGCCCACAGTCCGATTCTAGCTTACCCGTTTCCCGGTAGTGGCATGCGTCGTCATAACGCACGCCTGTCTGCCGGGTACCAGCGACCGCAATGCGAGGAGCACAACAACCATGAATAGCAAGGATTTCCAGGTTCACCAGCAGTGCCAGCGCGATGCACAGCATTCGGCGGAAGCACGTCGTCAGGCGCAGGCAGCTCGCCAGCCCGGTTCTGCCGGTTTGGTACAGGGTTTGCAGAATGCCGCGCTGGTGCAGGTGGGGCGCAGGCTGGCACAGTGGGGAACGCAGCTTCAGGCACAGAACAGTGCTGTCCGTGAAACCCGGACGCACCAAGCCTGATTGACTGCCTTCCGGCAAAGCGTTTAGTCACGAATATCTCTGCGGCAGCAAACCGCAGTCACATGGAGAACACAACCATGTCTACCTGGACGAATACCGATTTTCTGGCACACCAGCAGCGCCAGCAGGACTTGCAGCGCGCAGCGCAGCGCCAGCAGCTAGCACACGAGGCACACAAGGCGCGCCATAGCTGGACAAACGATGCCCTGGCAACACTGGGGCGCAGGCTGGAGCAGTGGGGCGCGCAGCTCCAGGCACAGGCGCGGACCAGCGCTTATACGCCAGACACCACCCTGCAGGGTGTTTAACCTGTCGGGATGGCTACACCGCAGCACACAAACAGAACAGCATGAACTAACCAGGAGATGACAATCTCATGATGAACCTGAATCACTTTCAGATCAACATCGCGTACCGGAATGACCTGCTTCAGCAGGCGGCAAAACGGCGTTTGGTGCGCGAAGCACGGCGCGAACCCGCACGCATGCGTCCCTTCGCCTGGGTGCGCGCACAGGTGAACCGGCAGACGGAACGCTGGGAGCAGCCGGTTGACGAACTGTACGCAGAAACACGGGTGCTTGAAGCGGGGCACTAACCCCATGACAATCGCATATCTGATCCAACTCCCAAGCGGTGTACACAGCGGTGCTGTACACCGCTTTTTGTTGGTCGGGCAGCCTGGCAGGGTGACAATTTTTTGAAGATATGCTACGCTAAAGGTATCATAAGCGATTACTTACTCATATATTGATACACAGTCTCTAACAGGACATGCGCTATGGCTGACACAATATATCTGCTTGAAGGCTTGGACTGCACCAACTGCGCGCGCGAGGTGGAACAGGGCGTTGCGTCACTGGTGGGGGTCAGGGAGGCACGGGTTGATTTCTTCTCAGCAAAGCTCCATGTCGATGGCAGTGTCAGCGCTGCGGACGTGCAGGCACGTGTAGCGGCGCTGGGGTTCAAGGCAGTGCTGCCGCAGCACGCTCTCGAACCGCGCAGTGGCGCAGGCAGCAGCGGCGGTATAATCGGGTTTTTGCACTACCTGCTGAAACAAACCGAAACACGGCTGGCACTGGCAGGCGGAGCGCTGATGCTCGTCACGCTGATCGCCAGCCTGCTGGGGTTGCCACAGACCTTCGCAGATGGATTATTCACGGTGGCGCTGGCAGTCGCGCTCTACCCGATTACCCGCAGTGGACTGCGCAATCTGCTCATCAACCACGATTTCAACATCAACCTGCTGATGACCATTGCTGCCATTGGCGCACTACTGATTGGGGAAACGCTGGAAGCCGCGACGGTAATCTTCCTGTTCGCCGTGGGAGAGGCGCTGGAAGGCTACACCGCAGACCGCGCCCGCAGCAGCCTGCAAGGGTTGATGGAACTTGCCCCGGCACAGGCATTCCGCAAGACGGCTGATGGCACAACACTGGTCCCGGTGGAGGAACTGCGCGTTGATGACATCATCAGCGTTATGCCGGGTGAACGTATTCCGATGGATGGGGCGGTGCTGGCGGGCGAAAGCAGCATCAATCAGGCGCCCATCACCGGGGAAAGCACGCCGGTCTACAAAGCCCCCGGCGCAGAAGTTTATGCGGGCAGCGTCAACGGCGAAGGCTTGCTGGAAGTGCGCGTGACCCGGCTGGCGCAGGACAACACCCTCAGCCGGATCATTCAGCTTGTAGAAGCGTCACAAAATATGCGCGCCCGCAGCCAGCGTCTGATTGACCGGTTTGCTCATTATTACACTCCGGCAATGGTACTCATTGCAGCAGCAGTAGCGCTGCTGCCGCCGCTGCTGGTCGCCGCGCCTTTCTACGACACACCTGATCAACACGGCTGGCTCTACCGTGCGCTGACCATTCTGGTGATCGCCTGCCCCTGCGCGCTGGTCATCAGCACGCCGGTCACCGTGATCAGCGCCATTACAGCGGCGGCGCGGCGCGGCGTGTTGATTAAAGGCGGCGCGCATCTGGAAGCGCTGGCGGGAACGCGAGTCTTTGCCTTCGACAAAACAGGCACACTGACCTACGGACGCCCAACAGTGCAGGAAT
>DAOTWP010000066.1:0-8783 GCA_034435675.1 Anaerolineae bacterium | reverse complement strand
CGGGCAGCGTGGCTTGCAGCGGACCGAGGTCTACGCCGTGCGGATAGCGGCGCAGTGTGCGCAGGTTGAGCGTCTCTGGTTGTCCCCTGCGCCCACCCCATGCGCCGTAAGGACCAAAGCGCAGCGCCAGATCGAGAATTTTGTCCGGCGGCAGGCGTTTGAAGAAGTCCAGCTTGCGCGGAATACGGGCGCGGCGCGCGGGGTCGGCGGCTTCCAGGCGGTCACGCAGTTCGCGGAAAATCTGCCAGTCATGCAGCGCGCCCGCTGCCGGGGGGAACAGCGCCTCGCTGTATTTGGCGGTGTTCCGCACAGCAAGGTAGTGGAAGACGATGTCGTAATGCCCGCCTTCCAGCGCGACGGTGGGCGGCAGAATGACGTTTGCGTGGCGTGTCGTCTCGTTAATGTAGATGTCAATGGCAACCATATAGTCCAGCCCGGCGAAGGCGCGGTCAAGCTGCGCGCCGTTGGGTGTGGACAGCACCGGGTTGCCCGCCACGGTAATCATCGCGCGGATCTGTCCTTCGCCCGGCGTGAGCATTTCCTCTGCCATCACCGACGCGGGCAGTTCACCGCCGAATGCTGGCAGCCCGCGCACGCGGCTTTTGTATTTGCCGAAGCTGCCCGTTTGCCCGGTGAGCGCCGTCAGCCCGACGACATCCACCGCCGGGGTGGTGAACAGCGCGCCGCCGGGGCGGTCAAAGTTGCCGGTGATAATGTTGATCGCGTTAATCAACCACTGCGCCAGCCCGCCAAACGCCTGCATGGACACGCCAACCCGCCCGTAACACACGGCGCGTTCTGCCGCCGCGAACTCACGCGCCAGCCGCCGCGTGGTCTCCGCCGGGATGCCTGTTTTGCCCGCCACTGCCTCCGGCGTGTAATCGCGCACCGCTTCACGCAGCAGTTCAAAGCCATCGGTGAATGCCGCCAGCCTGCCGGGGTCTGCCAGATTTTCGCTGAACAGCACGTTGACCAGCGCCAGCAGCAGAAACACATCGCTGCCGGGGCGGATGAACAGGTGTTCGTCTGCCTTGTCGGCGGTTTCGGTGCGGCGCGGATCAATGACGACCACCTTGCCGCCGCGCTGCTGGATCGCCTTGAGCCGTTTGCCCACACCCGCTGCCGTCATGATGCTGCCGTTGGACGCCAGCGGGTTGCCGCCCAGAATCAGCCAGTAATCGGTGTGGTCAATATCGGGCACGGGCATGAGCAGTTGGTGCCCGAACATCAGCAGCGCCGCGAACATGTGCGGCAGTTGGTCAACTGATGTGGCGGAGAAGCGGTTGCGCGTGCGCAGGGCGCGCACGAACGGCGGCGAATAGAGGATGCTGCCGGTGTTGTGGGCGTTGGGGTTGCCCTGGTACACGCCGACAGCATCACTGCCGTACTGCGCCTGGATCGCCGCCAGATTGCGCACCACGTCGTCAAACGCCTCTTCCCATGTGATACGCTGCCAGCCGTCTGCCGTGCGGCGCACGGGGTGGCGCAGGCGGTCAGGATCTTCGTAGATGTCCTGCAGGGCGGTGGCTTTCGGGCAGAGGTGCCCCTTGCTGAACGGGTCGTCCGGGTCGCCCTGGATCGCGCTGATGCGTTCATTTTCGACAGTAATTTTGATGCCGCACATTGCTTCGCACAGGTTGCAGGTGCGGAAATGCGTGCGCGTGGCTGGGAGATTATGCATAACAATATCCTCAACACTGTTGACCCGTTTGAGTATAACCGGGGTACAGCCTGATGCAACAGGGGGGCACTTCGAAAGCGTGTTCCAGAAGTCAGCATGCTTGATTTCGCGGAATCCGCTGGGTTATGCTTACCCCGCCTGATGAACGCTCAGCAAACTGCTGTTTCGTGTGGCGCGCGCAAGACCAATTGTCCATAATCGTAGCGGGTGTTTTGGCTCGACCAATGGATAGCCGTTCACCGGCAAAAGGCACCGTCTATGACCATTCCGCAGTATTCCGGCACACTCCCCGCCCTCAGCGGCGCACAGATGATCGAAGTTGACCGGCTGATGATTGAGCAGTATGGCATTGAACTGATTCAGATGATGGAAAACGCCGGGCGCTGCCTCGCCTTTCTCGCCCGCGAACGTTTTCTGGCTGGCGACCCACGCGGCAAGCGGGTGGTGGTGCTGGCAGGACCGGGTGGCAACGGTGGCGGGGCGCTGGTCGGGGCGCGGCGACTGCACACCGCAGGCGCGCGGGTGTGCGTGGTCATCAGCAAATCGGAAACAGAATTCACGCCCATTCCCGCCCAACAGCTCAGCACTGTGCGGCGGTTGGGTATTCCGGTGCTGCACGCCGATCAGGTGGGGGTAATTGAACAATCCGACCTGCTCGTGGACGGCATCATCGGCTACAGTCTGCGCGGTGTGCCCTACGGCAGCGCCGCCGACCTGATTCGCTGGGCGAATGAGCAGTCCGTACCCCGGCTGGCACTCGATGTGCCTTCCGGCATAGATGCGACCCAGGGCGTGATCCGCGAGCCGGTGCTGCGTGCCGACGCCACGCTGACCCTGGCACTGCCCAAAAGCGGGCTGACCGCGGAAGGCTCTGCCGACTATGTGGGCGAGTTGTACCTGGCAGACATCAGCGTGCCAGCGCAGCTTTACGCGCTGCCCACGCTGGCGCTGGACGTGCCGCCCATCTTTGCGGCGGGCGATGTGCTGCGGCTGGCGTGAGGCGCGCCCTCAGCCGCCTGCCCGTGCCAGCACTGCCCCGCCCAGTATCTGCGCCAGCCGTGTGCTGCCCGCGGGAGTCAGGTGTACCGGGCTGTCGCTGAATTCCGCCGGGGGCACGGCATCCCACAAATCGAGGTAATCCCAACGCTCCCGCGCTGCCGTTTGTGCCAGCAGCGGGCGGAACTGCTGCACTGCCCAGCGGGGATACCAGAAGTTATAACGCTGGTCGCTGCTGCGTCCGTTCGCAATGAACATCGGTTCATTGACGATCAGCAACGGCACACCCTGCGCTTCTGCTATTGCCACACCTGCCGCCAGCACATCCAGCGCCAGAATGTCAGCATTCAGGGGGGTGGGCGTCGCGAAGTTCAGCCACGCTTGCACGCCCGCGTCGTCAAAGTCGTTCGCCGTCGGCGTGTATTCAGGGTAAACCTGGTCAATGCCGGTGACCGCCCACAGCACGCCGTAGACCTGCAAACGCAGCCACGCGGCAATCTCGCTCCGCTGCCCGACGATGGTGCGCTGCCAGAAATCCGGCGCATACAGGCGCGAATCAGCCGCATCGAGCGCCAGCCCGTAAGTGGCGATCAGCGGGCGCAGGCGGGCGGCATTGCGCTGCACCAGCGGCGCGTCTAACTGGCGCGCGCGTGGGAAGGACTGCGGCGTGACCAGCCAGATGACCATGTCCGGCGCAAAGCCTAAGCCCTGTTCCAGCAGCAGCAGGTCTTTGGTCAGCGAGAGCACCGGGTGCCCCAGATTATAGGCGCGTACCCGCCGCCCGTCCGCCAGCGTCAGCCCGGCGGCGTTGATCTGCCCGGCGAGGGTCTGTTCAGGGGTGAGCAAAAAGCCCCAGGTGGCACTGTCGCCCAGCAGCAGCAGGCGAAATTCATCTGCCGGGGCAGGGGCGCTGACCACATGCGCGGCGAACATGGCGTCCAGGTCGTTGAGCGTCAGGTTGTATGCCGCCGGGTCAGTGCCATAGGGCAGGCGTTCGCGCCCCGGCAGCAGCGTGTTATACAGGCTCAGCGACGTGCTGAAGCCGTCCGGCAGCAGCAGCGCGAAGAGCAGGTTCAGCGCGGCGAACCACAGCCCCGCCTTGAGCAGCACACGGGCAATTGCGCCCCAGCCAGGCGCGTGCCAGCCTGCGGCAGGGGTGTCCGCATGGTCAGCGGGGTTCGCAGCATCAGCGCTCAGCGGCACGGCGCACACCGCCTCACGGACCGATGCCGCCCGCCGCGAGGGTGGGCGTTTCGGTGGGCGCGGGACCTTTGGTGAAGGACCACGGTCCGCCATGCGCGCAGCCGACGGGCTGGAAATTCTGATCCAACGGGAACAGATACCAGTAGAATGTGCCGCTTTCCTTCAGGTCTTCATACAGGTTGACAGTTTCGTTCTGGCGCAGTTCGACCACCACCTCATGCACCACCGTGCCATCCGTGCGGGTGATACGCAGCACACTGTAGTACGAACGCGGACCGATCCACGAGAAGGTCAACGAATCGGAGCCGTTGATCGCCAGCGTGCCCGGTACAGGCAGCAGCACCTCATAGGGTACGCACTCGACCAGCGGCACGGCGGGATGCGCCGCGCCCGGCACGCGCAGGCGCTGCCCGACGACGATCACGTTCGGGTCTGCAATGCAGTTCGCCGCTGCCAGCGCTTCAACAGACGTGTTATAGCGCTCGGCAATGCGTGCCAGCGCGTCGTCAAACTGCACTTCGTAGATCAGCGTCCAGTCTGCGCGCGGGGTGCAGCCCTCGGTGCTGGTCGGCGTGGGGGTTTCCGCGCCGCGCAGCCCTTCAATCGTCACCTGCACCACAATCGCTTCCGTAGGCGTCTCGGTGGGCGCAATCGTCGGCATGGGGGTCAGTGTGGGCGGCTCAAAGGTGGGCGGCGGCAGCAGGGTATTCGTCACCGTGGGCTGCGCGGTCACGGTGGGCGACGACGTGGGCGAGGGGGTCACGGTGCCCTGCGGCGTACCATCCTGCGCCTGCTGCACCTGGAAGGCAGCGGGCGTCCAGGGGTCTACCGCGTCACGGCTGCTGGCAGCCCCCGCAGGCGACTCGTAGGCGGGCTGCACCGGCGTCATCGTCAGGCGCATCAAAATCGCCCCGGTAAAGAGCGAGGTCAGCATTAAAAAGATCGTCGGCAGGCTGCTGCCCAGTTTTTTCCACATCGCTGGCTTTCCCCTCCGCCTTCATTCACTCGATAACCGGCGTTTGTTCCGGCTGTTTCGCTTCGGATTGGTCATCCGGTGTTCCTGCCTGCGCGCCATGACGATTACCATCCTGCACAGGCGCCCCGGTGGCGATACCAAATGGCGTTTCCGGCAGGCGCGGCGACAGCCTGCCATCCACAAGGTCATAAGCACGATCGACAAAATCAACGATCATCGGGTCATGTGACACAATCAAAAAGGTGGTCTGCTGCGCTTCGGCAATGCCGCGAAACAGCGCCATAATGCGCCGGGTGGTGCGCGTGTCCAGCCCGCTGGTCGGCTCGTCTGCCAGCAGCAGGCGCGGGCGCAGTGCCAGCGCGCGGGCAATCGCCACACGCTGCCGCTGACCGCCCGACAGCTCCTCCGGCACATGATTCGCCCAGGCGCTCAAGCCGACTGCCTCCAGCGCGGCGCGGGCGCGTTTGCGGCGTTCGAAGAAGCCCAACCCCGGCAGGCGCAGCGCCAGATCAATATTCTCCATCGCGGTATAGGTGCCCAGCAGTGTCGAACTCTGGAAGATGAAGCCGATTTCGCGGCGGCGCATGCGGGCGCGCCCGCGTTCACCCAACCGCAGCACATCGCTGCCCAGCACTTCGACCCCGCCCCCGTTGGGACGATCCAACACGCCGACGATGTTCAGCAGCGTGGTCTTGCCGCTGCCGGACGGCCCGTACAGGGCGACCAGTTCACCCGCGCGCACGGTCAAATCCAGCCCGCGCAGCACACGCACCAGCCGTTCGCCCGCGCCAAACGAGCGCTCCACCGCCTCGCAGCGCACCGAAACGGGGCGTGTATCGGGTCCCGTGCCATTGGCGCTGCTGTTTTTGGCGCTGCTGTTCTTGGCGCTGCTGTTCTTGCCACCGGTGTTCGTGCTGCTGCTGTTGTGCTCGCTCATGCCGCCGTCGTATCCTTTCTCGCGGTCTTGCGCCGCCTGCCGAACAGACGACGGCGCTGCGGCGGGGCATCCTGCGGCAGCATCGCTTCAAGCAGGCTGCCAGTGTCGTCTACCTCGTCGGTTTCCGCGCGCAGCAGCACGCCTTCCGGGCGAATTTCGACGGCGATGCGCAGCGCTTCGCCCAGTTGGGCGCGCACTTCGTCGGGCAGGCGAATGCGCCCGGCGTCGTCGAACTGCGGCGTCTGGTCTTCGGGGTGGGCGATGTCCTGCCCCAGCGCACCGTCGCGCAGGGTCAGCACGCGGTCGGCATAGCGCGCGATGCTCAGATCATGCGTGACCATCAGCACGGTCAAGCCGTAGCGTTCGCGCAGCGCCTGAATCAGATCCATCACCTGGCGCGCGCTCTCACGGTCGAGCGCCCCGGTAGGTTCATCCGCCAGCAGCAGGGGGGGATGATTCGCCAGCGCCACCGCCACGGCGACACGCTGCTGCTGCCCGCCGGAAAGCTGTGCCGGGCGTTTGTGCATCTGGTCTGCCAGCCCCACCGCGCGCAGCAGGTCTTTTGCCTGCCGCACCCGCCGCCAGAGCGGCGCGCCTGCCAGCAGCATTGGCAGCGTCACATTGCGCAGGGCGTTGCGCTGCGGCATCAGGTTGCGGTCAACCTGCTGCCACAAAAAGCCGACCTGCTTCAGCCGGTAATTCGCCAGTCTGCGCCCCTTGAGTTCGAGCAGATTCTGCCCGCCGACAATGAGCTGCCCGGCAGTCGGGGTGTCCAGCCCGCCCAGCAGGTTGAGCAGCGAGCTTTTGCCCGCGCCGCTGGGTCCAATAATCGACACCCACTCGCCCTGCTGCATCTCGAAGTCAATGCCGCGCAGGGCAACAATTTCATGGTCAGACACGCGGTACGCCTTGACAATGCGCCGGCACTGGATAAAAGCATCCGTCATCTCAGGGTCCTCCGATGACCACATCGCCCTCGTTCACGCCGCTGACGATCTCCACGCGGTCATCTGTTTGCAGCCCCAGCACCACGTCTACGCCGCGTTCGCCATCCGGTGTTTGCACCACAACGAAGTTGCGGTTCTGGAACGTGCGGATTGCCACCGGCGGCAGCCAGAGCACAGCTTCGCGGGTTTCCAGCGGCATGCGCACCAGAATCTGCGCGCCATCGGGCAGGTCAGGCGAGAGAATCGCTGCCACGCGGGTGGTCTGGTCCGCCTCGCGCGCGCTGAGTGGAATACGCCGCACGGCACACTGCACGGCAGTTTCCGGGCGGTTGAACACCTCGCAGACGCCCACATCGCCGATGTTCAACTGCGAAGCGTCGCCATATGCCAGTTCAGCGATCACCTCACGCGGCTCCGGCAGCCCGACGACGATCACCGTGTCAAAGGCGCGCACATCGTCGCCCGCCTGAATGTTGACTTCCAGCACCACGCCGCCAATCGGCGACACCAGCGACGCCTGGGCGATTTCCGCGGTGATGCGGTCAATGTTGAGCTGCGCCTGGCGCACTGCCTGCACACGGCTGGGGTCTGCCTCGCCGCCCGCGCGGGCGCGTTCCAGCGCCAGTTCCGCCTCAATGACGCTGTTTTCGGCATTGGCGATCTGGTACTGATAATTGTTGTAGCTCTGCGCCGCCTGTTGGTAGCTGATTTCCGCCTCGCGCACACGCTGGCGAGCGTCTTCCAGATTGCGGTAAGCCTGCTCAATCGCCTGTGCCGCGCCGGGGTCCTGCGGGCGGCTGCGCGCGTCGTCATAATCGCGTTCGGCACGTTCAAGGTTGCGTCGTGCCGTTTCGAGGCTCTCACGGGCGCTGGCGACACTGGTCCAGGGGTTGCCCGCACGGGTGCTTTCCAGATTGAGGCGCGCGTTCGCCAGCCGGATTTCGGCATCGACTACCGCGTCTACACTGCCGGACGAACCACTTTCGAGGTTGCGCTGCGCGGTTTCCAGGTTGAGCAGTTCGCTGTCTAACTGGCGCTGTAGATCGGTGGTGTCGTAATCTGCCAGAAGCTGCCCTTCAGCGACGGTGTCCCCGGTGCGTACATACACGCCGCGCACCGACCCGGCGATCTCAAAGGCAAGTGGCAGTTGGTCACGCGGACGCCAGCGCCCGGTAAATTCGAGCGTGTCCTGCACAGTGCCGCGCTGCACTACATAGGTCGGGCGCGCAACCGCCGGGGCAGTGGGGAAGGGCGTTTCGGTGGGTGCTGCCTGCGCCGCAGAATTGCCGCTGACCGCGCCTTCCGTGCCGCATGCCGCCAGCACTCCGGCAGTGAACAATATGGTTGCCAACAGGCTTAACAGTCGCTGCATTGTGTCCTCATGCCATCCGGGTTGGGGTTGGATGTCCGGTTCCGTTCATCACGCATCGCCCAGTTTGACGATGGTCGTCAGCCGTTCGCGTCCCAGCAGAATCGTCGTCAACAGCATCACGCTCAGCAGCACGCCGGCGAACACGGCATACACCAGCGCGATGTCGGTCCAGGCGACGCGAATCAGGTAGGGCGGCAGCCCGCCGCTGAAATCGAGCAGCGGCAGGAACAGCACGGTCGTCGCTACGCCGATCAGTGTGCCGCTGGCAACCCCGCTGAGCGACGCCAGCGATTGCAGCAGCAGCAGGTACACGCCGACGGTAGTGCCACCGGCGCCCATCGCCCGCAGCACGCCCAACTGCGACGCCTGCGCGCGGAACGATGCCGCGCTCTGGATAATCGCCGTGACCAGTGTCAGCGTGATTGAGGCGACGAAGCCCACCGACAAAAAGCCCAGCACCCCGCGCCGGCTGGGCGCTGCCTGTGCCGCCTGCAAGGACTCCTGCGGGTCAAGATAACGAATGATCGGGAAGCCCAGCGCGCGCGCTGCGGCTCGTACCTGCTCGGCGTCTGTGCCGGGGTACAGGCTGATCCAGATGTCGTGTGGCAGCGGTGTCCCGGCAATCTCAAACAGCGGGTCAATGTTGGTCAGCAGGAAGAAGCCTTCGGCAG
>DAOTWP010000065.1:0-3691 GCA_034435675.1 Anaerolineae bacterium | reverse complement strand
AATCCGGCGCAGTTCGCGCCAGCGCTGGCGCAGTGCGGCGTCAATGTGTTCCAGATTGACCCAGAGAATTTCGATCTTGCCGGCATTATGGTGGGTTGTCTTGAGCCTGAGGTGATTGCCTATCTGGTGGAGAACGACCCCACGTTCATGCCTGCGCTGCAACTGCCGGTGTTTGAATATTTCAGCGACGATATGCTGCTGTTGGATGGTGTGACCCCTCCGCTAGCAGAAGTCTGGTCAACGCTGAGCGAACAGCCGCAGTTCGGTCAACAGTTGTTAGCGACTGCGGCGGACTTGCTGGCGTTGGGTGACGGACGGGCGTCTAGTGTCCTGAACACGATTAACGCGCAGATTCCTGAGCGTTTTGCCGGTTATGAGATTCGCCTGTTTAACAGCCTGACTCCGGCAACGGTGCGCTATTTCGCGCTGCGCGAACCGGGCTTCTACAGCAATCTTGACAGCGAGGTGCTGCTGGCATTTGCCCCGGAAACACTGGCGCAGATCCCGGCTGACGTAGTGGATGGGTTTGACGCCGCGGTTGCGCAGCAGGTGCGAGCGATTGCCAGCGGTGAGCAGCCTTCTGCTGCAACGAACCTGGCGTCGCGCTATGTGCGCGATGTTGAACCGGAAGACCCGAATGCACCTGCGCTGAATGCGGAGTGGCAGGTGATTGCGCCTTTTGTGCCTGCCGCCGACCAGCTTGAGAATGCTTCCGACCTGATTCGCTTTTTCCCAGCAGAGGGCGGCACATCGGCATTCTTTAACAGCTTTTTTGACAGCGCACAGGGGGCTAACTTCGCGCCGAATCTCTTCGGCAATATGAGTGTCGAGGTGATGAACTACGTCGTTGCGCGTCGTCCAAATTTGCCCAACGAACTGCGCGTTGAAGTGCTGCGGGTGCTGCCGCCCGAAATCCTTGCTACCTTCCCTGAAGACGTGCAAGCACGGGCAGCCAGCGACGGTCCGCAGCGGGATGCACCCACCCGGCTTGTGACTCGTGCCAACAGCAGTCCTAGTCTGGTCGTGACAGTTTACAAGAATGATGATGCGAACACTGTAGAGGCATTCTATGCAGTCTGGGATGCGCTGCGGGCAATTGATGCTGCCGATCCAACGATTGAGATTGGCATCATCTTTGAGCAGTCCAGTTTCGTGGAAGAATCGATCAGCGGCGTCGTGCGCGACGGTGTGTTGGGCGCAATCTTCGCTGTGCTGGTAATCCTTGTATTCCTGAGTGAAGGGTTCTGGGAACGTTCGCCGCGCCGAATCACCGGGTTGGTACTTACCGCCGGGATGGCGATTGCACTGGTGCTGCTGCTGCTGCTAGCCGCCGGGGCAAATGGAGGTGATCTGGGGGTTGCGTGGAACAACACCGATGTGGTGCTGCGTGTGTTGTTGATTGCCGGTGTCGTCATTGGCACACTGATTCTGGTGTATCCGGGTAATTTGCCATTTCCTGCGTGGCGCAGCACGCTGGTCAGCTTCCTTAGCATTCCGCTGTCCATTCTGATTGCGTTGGCATTGATTGGTTGGCTGCCGGGTGCAGTGCATGCCTTGCTGCTGCCGTTTGCCGAAGGCTCGCCGTTTGTCGGCTTCCTGCTGCGGTTGTTTCCGGAAAACCTGACGCTGAACATCATGACGCTGTCCGGGTTGACCGTTGCGATTGGGCGTGTGGTGGACGACGCAATGGTGGTACTGGAAAATATCTATCGTCAGATTCAGTCGGGCGGCGACAAGCGCGAGGCGATTATCGTCGGCACGCGCGATGTGTCGGTGGCGATTCTGGTTGCCACGCTGGTCGTGGTGGTCGTGTTCCTGCCGCTGGGGTTGACCGGCGGTTTGATCAGCGAGTTCTTCCTGCCGTTTGGTCTGGCGGCGACCTATGCGCTGCTGGCATCGTTTATCGTGGCGATTACCGCGGTGCCTGCGCTGGCATACCTGTTTATTGCGCCGCGAGAGGCAGGTGAAGAAGAGGATGCTGGTCCTGTGACCGAGCGCGCCCTCAAGCTTTATATGCCGCTTCTGCGCTGGTCGCTGAATCACAAATGGATTGTGGTTGCCATTGCGGTGCTGTCTGTTGGGATCAGCGGTGCGCTGTTTGTCAACCGCCCGTTTGCCTTCCTGCCTTCGTTTGGCGATCCGCAGATCACGGTAAGCGTCAATCTGCCGCAGGGCACATTAATCGAGGCGACCAACACACTGGTCGTGCAGATGGAAACGCAAATTCTTGCGACTATCCCGGAAGATGAACGCACCACCGTGCAGGTGAGCATTGGCGGTGGCGGGCTGAACCTGCAATCGCTGTTTGGCGGCAACAGCATCAGCGAGAATGTTGCCAATATTACGATTGGGCTGGAATCGCAGGAACTGCTGGATCGCTATACGCCAGTGCTGCGCCGTGAGGCAGAAGCGATTTTTGGACAGTCAAATGTGACGGTTTCGGGTGCGTCCATTGCCGAGTCCGGGTTTGGTGGGTTCGAGCTAGTGGTTTCTGGTCCGCGCGAGGTGTTGGTTGATCTGAACGCGACTATTCTGGAAACGCTGGGGACGATCCCCGGTTTGACGAATATCGAAAGTAACCTGCCGGATGAAGCCGCGGCAAGCGACGACACAGCGCCGACCTTTATTCAGGTCAACGGGTCGTTTGCGATCCGCTACAGCGCCGAACTGGAAACACAGGATACTATCGGGGTTACGCAGGAAGCGAAACAGGCAGTGCAGAATATCCCCGGTTTGCCGGACAGCGTGACAGTCAGCGAGGGCTTCCAATCACAGATTCAGCAGGAGGGTTTCCTGAGCGTGATTGTCGCCATGCCGATTGCCGGTTTGTTTGTCATCGTCATTCTGATGGTTTCGTTCCGGTCACTGGTTCACTGGCTGACAATCTTCTTCAGCATTATCGTTGCGCCGATTGGTGCAGCCATTGCGCTGACGCTGACGGACAAATCGCTGGGTATCAGCGCCCTGATTGGTCTGTTGATGTTGATCGGGCTGGTGGTTTCAAATGCGGTGGTGTTGATTGACCGCGTGCAGTCGAATCGTCATGAGCGTGGAATGGCGATGAAGGATGCCCTGCTAGCAGCAGGCGAACGGCGGTTGCGCCCCATCGTGATGATTACATTTACCACGTTCAGCGCGCTGATTCCGCTGGCAATCGGGCTGTCGGAAGGGGCACTAATTGCCTCCGAACTGGGTATCGTGGTCATTGGCGGTGTGCTGGGCAGTATGGTGCTGACGCTGGTGGTTGTGCCGGTGGTGTACATGCTGCTTGATCCGGTGCATCAGGCGGTTAGTCGTTTGTTCCGGCGGGGTGCGGCGGTTGACGTTGCTACGAAACCGACCAGCGCGGATTGAGTTCGTGTAGAACAGTTGCAAGCTAAAAACAGAGCGGCGGGTGAGTGTATCCGCCGCTCTGTTTTTCATTTTTGACTCTGTTGCCTGCACGTAACTCAGGAGGCTGTTTCGCGCATTGGGATCAGGTCGAGGCGTTCGCCAACCGCGCGGAAGGCACGCAGCGCACGGTCAAGGTGTTCGCGCCTGTGGGTTGCCATATAGCTGGTGCGCAGCAGGCTGTTGCCCGGCGGTACGCCCGGCGGTACAACCGGGTTGGTATAAACGCCTTCTTCAATCAACGCCATCCATGCCAGGGCTGTGCGGAAATCATCGCCCAGCAGAATGGGAATGATCGGGG
>DAOTWP010000064.1:0-6159 GCA_034435675.1 Anaerolineae bacterium | reverse complement strand
AGTCTGCTGGCGGCGGCGCTGCTGCTGCTGTGCAGTTACGGCGTGTCGGAACCGCTGTACGATTACGGCGGGCTGGTGCCGGTGGCGGCGTGGGTCGGTGTGCAGATTGTGGCAGGCTGGCAGTTGGCGAGCGCGGCGACCACAGCGCTGGCGCAGCAGATGCCGTTGTGGCTGGCGGCGGCAGTTGCCACTTTTGGCACGCTGGCGCTGATCGTGCTGATGATGATTCTGTTCGCCCGTGTCGAACGGCGCGTCAAACATGCCCGCCCGCGCCTGTACGGGTGGCCCAAGCTGGCGCTCACTGTGCTCGCCTTCGCGCTGCTGGTGGCGGTCTATCTGCTGGACGGCTGGCGGCTGCTGGTCTAACGCCCAAGCGCGCCCGGACGCATACGCGGGCGGAATTTTGCAGCTTGTTAACCCGCGCGCCTATAATCTGCCCTGCTGGATTTGAAAGTACAGCATAACGATAACTTAGCAACAATCACGGAGGTCGCTATGGCAGTGCATCCTCACCCCGGCAGTTATGTGGAAATTGAACCCGGTGTCGAGCTTTATTATGAAGAGCGGGGCAGCGGGCAGCCGCTGGTCTTTGTCCCCGGCTGGACCTTCACGACCGAAGTTTTTGAGCGCCAACTGCAACACTTCTCACAAACTCACCGTGTCATTGTGATTGATCCGCGCAGTCACGGGCGTTCCTCCCTGACGCAGCACGGCAACGATTACGGCACGCATGGCGCTGATCTGGCGAGGTTCATCACGGCGCTGGAATTGCAGAATCTGGTGCTGGTGGGCTGGTCGTTTGGCTGCCTGGATGTGTGGTCGTATATCCGGCACGAAGGGCTGGCGGCGCTCAAAGGTGTCGTATGTATTGACCTTTCGCCCAAACCGCTGTCGGTGCATGACGGAGACTGGGTTGAAGGTCCGCTTGATGAAATTGCCGACGCTTACAACAGCTTCCTGACCTCGCCCAAGGGGCAGCGCGATTTTGTCGAATATTATGCGACCAATGTGATGATTCAGCGCCCGCTTAAACCAGAGGAACTATTCTGGATCATCGAGCAGTCGCTGAAAACCCCGTACTATGTCGCCGCCAATCTGTTTGCCAGCGGCATGTTCTGCAACTATCTGCCGGAGGCGAAACTGGTGGACGAGCATCTGCCCGCCCTGAGCATCGCCGCGGAACACTGGGCGGAGACCGCCGTGAAGTTCATGAACACCCACTGCCCCAAAACAAAGACGGCGGTGCTGGGGGGACACATGATGTTCTGGGAACACCCGGAGAAATTTAATGCCCTGCTTGGTGACTTTCTCGCCGGGCTGTAACCATCAGTCATACCCGCCGGGCGGCGGAGTCTGCGCTCCAATGCCGCCCGCAGTCGTTTCGGGGCGGGCTGTTCCGGCTGCTCGAAATGGTCCCGCAGCACTTCCAGTCTCGACCCTGCTGGCACCCACAATTACACCGGATGGCTCTATGCGCCTGCTTGATACCCTGACGATCACTTACGAAGACCAGCCGCGCCGCATCGCGCTGTATCACGGCGACCTGAGCGCCATGCCGCGCCAGCACGCGGTGGACGTGCTGATTCTGTCCGCTGTGCCCGGCAGTTATTCGCCCGCGCGCGGCAGCGTCATCCGCGCCCTGCACGAGAAGGGTATTGCCGTTGCGGAGCTTGCCCAACGCAAGGCGATTGACCTGCGTGCCAATTTCGCCTGCTGGCTTTCTGACGAACTGGCGGCACAGCAGCAGGCGGCTGTACCTGTGCGGCGGATTCTGTGTTTTGAACCGCCCACCCGTGACGATGTGCCCGTGCTGGTCGGCGGCATTTTCCAGAGCCTGACGCCGTTCACACTGGGCGAAATCACCGGCGAACCGCTGCGCAGCGCCGCCATGTCGCTGGTCAGCAGCCGCACACGCCAGGGTATCGCGGTGGCGGATTTGCTCGAACCGCTGCTGGATGCCGCCGCGCACTGGATGCAGATTGGGCTGCCGCTGGAGCAGTTGAATATCGTGGAATTCGACGAGCGCAAGGCATATGAAGCGAAGGGTGTGTTCGGCGTGCTGAAAAAGCGCTACGGCGGGGCAGAACCCGCGCCCGCGCCTGCCCGACGGCGCTACACGCACGATCTGTTCATCAGCTACAGCCACGAAAACACCGCCGAGGCGCAGTTTGTGGTGGACGAACTGCTGCGGCTGGACCCGGAACTGCGCATCTTCTTTGACCGTCGCAGCCTGAACACCGGCTCGGCATGGCAGCAGGCGTTGTATGATGCGCTGGACGACTGTCACAAGGTCGTCGCGCTGTATTCGCCCACCTACCTGACCAGCAAGGTCTGCAAAGAGGAATTCAACATTGCCCTGTTCCGCCACCGCGAAACCGATGGGCAAACGCTGGTGCCGCTGTACCTCTACAGCGCCAGCCTGCCGACCTACATGCAGTTGATCCAGTTCACCGACTGCCGCGAAGCAGACCGGGCGAAGCTGCGTGCCGCCTGCGCGACCCTCATCGCAGGGTTGTGAGCGGGGTGTGCCCGCTTCACGCACAAATGAACAAGCAGGATAATCCCTTGTTCAACAGTGTCTTGACGTTCAGCGTTCGCCAGATGGACGCCGTGAACCGCTGTAAATTGAGTCGAGGGTACATCTCATGCTGCAAAGGCTGTTTCAGCGTGTCCCCCCGCTGCTGGCAGCGGCACTTATGCTGCTGACCGCAGGCAGCTTTGTCTGGTCCCTGCGCTATGTTTATCGCACCTCCATTATCGGCATTGATGATCGGCGTTACTACGTGCTCTACGATGACGCCATGATCTCGATGCGCTATGGCTGGAATCTGGCGCAGGGGCACGGGCTGGTCTATAACCCTGGTGAACCTGTCGAGGGCTATACCAATTTGCTCGTCGTGCTCTGGATGGCTGTCGCCGCTGCCATTACACAGGACAAAAGCCTGGCGGTGCTGCTGATCCAGATCACCGGGGCGCTGCTGGTCTGGCTGAATGCGCTGCTGCTGGCGGGCATAGGCTGGCGGCTGCGCAGGGGACGCCCGGCGCAGGCAGTGCTGGCGCTGCTGGGGTTTATCGCCGGGTACGGCTACTTCCCGCTGATCTACTGGGGGCTGCTCGGTGGGGATGCTGTGTATATCAACTTTTTGCTGCTGCTGGCGGTCTGGCTGGCGCTGGACGGCACACCGCGTACTCCGCTTCGGGTTGCCCTGCTCGGTGGGCTGGCAGCACTGGTGCGCCCCGATGCCCTGCTGCCTGCCGGGCTGGTGCTGCTGTTCGCCCTGCTGCGCTGCCGTCCGCGCCGCGCCGCAGCCGCGTTTGCCCTGCTGCTGCTGGTTCTGCCGCTGCTGTGCCAGCTTGTTTTCCGGCTGGTCTACTACAACGCCATAGTTCCGAACACCTATACGCTCAAGCTGGGCGGCATGCCGCTGGATGCGCGGCTGAGCGATGGCTGGATCTTCCTGAGCAGTTTTTTCCCACAGATGCTGCTGCCGTTGGGCGTGCTGCTGCTGGCGTCCCTCTGGCGCGGCTGGTCCGGCGTGCGCTGGCTGGCGCTGGGCGTGTGGGCGGTGGTGGTCGCCTATCAATGCTATGTCGGCGGCGACATGGTACTGGACTACTGGCGGCTGCTGGTTCCCGGCATCCCGCTGCTGCTGTTGTGCGCGGTGGACGATCTGCTGGCGCTGCTGCTGTGGATGCAAACACGCCTGCCACGTGAACGGCAGGCTGTGGGCGCTTTTGGGGCGGTTGTGCTGGCGGCGTTCTTCATCCTGATCAATCCGCCGCACTTCTGGGTGCAGTACGCGCAGTCCAATCTGCCGCCGGAAAGCCCGTTCAACCACCGGGCAGTCCAGCGGGCAGTTGCGCTGCGCGAAGTGCTGCTGCCTGATGCCCGGATTGGCGTGACCGGCGCTGGCACTGTCCCCTACTACACGGGACTGTACACTATTGACTACCTCGGCAAGACCGATGCCTACATTGCCAGCCAACCGCCGCGTCTGGGCACTGTGCGCATCAGCATCATGCGCAATCATCCCGGTCACGTGAAATACGATCTGGAATATTCGATCATCTGGCTGCTGCCGGACTACAGCGAAATGTTCCAGTGGGGCGAGGAGAATGTCTACCGCTATGCGTACCGGCAGTATGCTTATGGCGCTTATCAGGGTGTCATCCTGTTCTTGCGCCTCGATTCGCCCCAGGTGCGCTGGGATCGTGTGACGGTTTTCCCCTGGCCTGGTGCTGCGCGCTGAAGCGCCAGGGGGCAGGGCATCCTGCCGCCAGCCTGTCTATTGTGACGTGCTGTACACAGCGTTACAATAGAGTTGAAGTACCGTAGTTATCACGCAGTCATCAGGGGCACCCACACAGGTGGGCAGTAGAACGGACAACACAGGCAAGATGAGCAAAGACGGCGAACTTCCCGCAGGGGAGCGCTTTACCCCTCCTGTCCTGCTGGTTTGTGCGCAGGCAGCGGCGCGGGCTGCCCTGCGTGCGATGATCGAAGACGGCGGCTACCCGCTGGTCGAGGCGGCAGCGCCCGACGAAGCGCTGGCGCGGCTGGCGCAGGATTTGCCTGATCTCGTGCTGATTGACACCCGCGACCCGGAACTGGACGGGCTGGCGTTGTGCTGCACGATGCGTGCCGCTGCCACCGACCCCGGGCTGCCCATATTGCTGATCGCGCGTGGGGAAGATGACGCTGCGCTGAATGCCGTGTTCGACGCGGGCGCGACAGATTACATCGCCAGCCCGATTCATCGGACCGCGCTATGCTACCGCCTGCGCTACCTGCTGGAACACCGCGCCATGACCCGCCGCGTGCGCGAAGATGCCGAACGCTACCGCATTGTCTCCAGCGTGATTTCCGATTATGCCTATTCCTATATCGTCACGCCGGAGGGCGAACTGGTCAAAGACTGGGTGACGGATGCGTTCTCGCGCATCATCGGCTTTGACCCTACGCGCGCCAAAGAAGAGGGCTTCATCAAGTTCATCCACCCTGACGATCTGCCCATCGCGATGGCGCGCGGCGAACGGCTGCTGCGCGGCGAACCGGACATCAGCGAGTTTCGCATTGTCACCAACAGCGGCGCTGTGCGCTGGATTCGCGATCATGGCTACCCGGTGGTGGACGAAGTAAGCGGGCGCGTGACGCGGCTGTACGGCGCGGCGCAGGACATCACCCCCCGCCGCGAGGCAGAGGAAGCCCTGCGGCGTTATGCCGACGAACTGACCAGCCGTAACCGCGAACTCGACGCCTTTGCCCACACCGTCGCCCATGACCTGAAGAACCCACTTGCCAGCATGATGGGCTTCGCCAGTGTCGTCCACAACTATTATGACCGCATGACACGCGACGAAATCCGCGACAACATGCAGGCGATCATGGATAGTGTCTACAAAATGCGCAGCATCATCAACTCGCTGCTGGTGCTGGCAGGCGTCAACAAAATGACCCAGGTCGAACTGCGCCCACTGGATATGGCGAGCATCGTCGAAGAGGCACAGCGCACGATGAGCTACATGATTCAGGAACAGCGCGCCGAAATCATCCTGCCTGAAAGCTGGCATGCAGCGCACGGCTACAAACCCTGGGTCGAAGAAGTCTGGGCGAATTACATGAGCAATGCCATCAAGTATGGCGGACGCCCGCCGCGCCTTGAACTGGGCAGCGAAGTGCAGGACGACGGCATGGTGCGCTTCTGGGTGCGCGACAACGGCAGCGGGCTGACCGCCGACGAGCAGGGGCAGTTGTTTACCCCGTTCACGCGCCTGACGCAGATTGTCGGCTTGGAGGGGCACGGCTTGGGGCTGTCCGTCGTGCAGCGCATCATCGAACGGTTGGGCGGAACGGTGGGCGTGGAGAGCGAACCGGGCGCGGGCAGCGTCTTTTCGTTCACCCTGCCGGGCACACCGGACGCCGCGCGGCGTGCCAACGGCAGGTGAGCTGCTGCGCGTCGGCGGTGAGGGCGGTTAGCGCAAGGCGGCTTGCAGCCGCTGCCGATTGACGGGGCAGGGTCGCAGCGTGCTTCGACCTTGCCTGAAGAGTCTCTCCGAACATTCACGTATTGCGGTCTGTGTAGGGGCGGGTCTCAGACCCGCCCCTACGGCGAAATTCCGAATGCCACGACGGATTGCGACGACATATAGCGTCCAATC
>DAOTWP010000063.1:0-4294 GCA_034435675.1 Anaerolineae bacterium | reverse complement strand
CGTATCGTGTATCTTACTCTTCCTTCACCCCGCTTGTCAAGTCTTGTGCACCCCAGGTTGGAAACCTGTTTGCACCGACCCGCCTGCCGCGCTCAACCGACAACCCCACCGCCCCACCGCATCTGCGCCTGTGTGACCGTGTCCCTTGCCTGTTTGCTCGGTTTGTTAAGCTCTTGGTGAGGAGTTGAGAGTTTACCAACAGCGCCTATCGCTGTCAATACTCTTGTGGAACTTTTTAAAAACTGCGCCCTCCAGGATTAAGTCTTTTGTTGACAGCTTTTCGCTGGCGACTTAGCTTCCGTTTGGAAGCTGCTTAATGTCCTGACGAGGTGAGCGAAAGAATACCATTCGGCGGGGGCAGCGTCAAGGGGATTCTTGAAGGCATTTGCGGGAGGTCTACGACGTGACAGCGCTCGCGCTAGTTCACTCAGGAAGCGCTTGCTCGAACAAGGGGGTTAACCCCCTTGTCCACACGCTGGCTAGCGCTGGTCCTGCGCGTTTGGATTCACGCCTTTAACTGTTCGAGGAACTTCTTGCGCGCCTTCGCCACTTTGGGGGCGACGACGACCTGACAGTACGGCTGGTAGGGGTTATTCTGGAAGTATTCCTGATGATAGCGCTCGGCGATGTAGAAGCGGTCAAACGGTGTGACCTCAGTCACAATTGGATTCGCCCACAACTTCGCCATGTTGAGCGCGGCAATCACCTCAACTGCAACCGCCTGCTGCTCCGGTGTGTGATAGAAAATCGCCGAACGATACTGTGGACCGACATCATTCCCCTGCCGGTTGAGCGTCGTCGGGTCATGGATGGTGAAGAACACATCCAGCAAATCGCGGAAGCTGATGACCTGCGGATCATAGGTGATCTGCACGACTTCGGCGTGCCCCGTCGTTTTGTTGCAGACCTGTTCGTAAGTCGGGTTGACCACATGCCCGCCGGAATAACCCGACTCGACCGAGTGAACCCCTTTGAGCAGATCGTAGACGGCTTCGAGGCACCAGAAGCACCCGCCGCCGAGTGTTGCAACTTCAAGTCCTGCCCTGTTCGTCATGTGACAATCCTTTCCATTAGTACCCATGATCATGCCAGCAAAGCATTACGCCCGAATTACATTTACCTTACACAATCATGAAAGCATACCGCGCCCTTGCAGCGCGCGGGTCAGCGTGACCGGGTCAACATATTCCAGATCGCCGCCGACCGGCAGCCCGCGTGCCAGCCGTGTCATTTTGACACCCGAAGACACCAGTTCGCGCTGGATATACATGGAAGTCGTATCGCCCTCCACGCCGGGATTTAGCGCGATAATGATTTCCAGAATGCTGCCGCCTTCAACCCGCTTGACCAGTTCGCGGATACGCAGATCATCCGGCAGCACGCCATTCACCGGCGAAATGACCCCATGCAGCACATGATACACGCCGGTGTATATGCCGGTGCGTTCCAGTGCCAGCGCATCCAGCGGCTCTTCCACAACGGCGACCATGCGCTGGTCACGTTTGGGATCGCTGCAAATGGCGCAGGGATCCTGCACGGTGATATTGCCACATACGGAACAGAAGCGCGTCTCCGCCTTCAGCTTTTCCAGCGCGTCCGCCAGATTCAGCGAGACCTCGTCCGGCGCGCGCAGCAGGAAATAGGTCAGACGCGAGGCAGTCTTGGGACCGATGCCGGGCAGCCGCGAAAACGCCTCGATCAATTTGGTTACAGGTTCGGGGACGGCTTTACTCATGCTTATTCAACTCACCCTTTAGCGGAGACATAAGAATTGTTGGGGCAGATCAACATAGGGCAGCAGTGTCAGGAGGTGCTGCGCACAGCTCGCTCGAAAACCCACTGCCGGGCGGGCACAACAGGACTGCCACCCGCCCCTGCGCAGGTTCGCGGCGCGGGTTACATGCCCAGCAAGCCGCCCAGCCCGGTGCCGCCCAACCCGCCGCTGATCGCTTCCATGCGTTCGGCAGCGCGCGTCTGGCTCTGCTCAATCGCCTGATTGACCGCCGCGACGAGCAGATCCTGCAAATCTTCAACCCAGCTATCTTCGCTGGTATCAATCAGTTCCTTGTTGAGCACAATAGACTTGATACGCTGGTGCCCGGTAATCACGATGGTCAGCGCGCCGCCGCCCACCGACACTTCCAGTTCTTCGGTTTCAAGCGCTGCCTGGGCTTCTTGCATATCCTGCTGCATCTTGTTGAACTGCGCCATCAGCGCGTTCATGTTGGGCATGCCGCCGCCCATGTTAGCGGGCATTCCGGGGCGTTTGCCGGGTTTCTTGGTCATGAGTTCAACTCCTTTTAGAGACGCATGTTCTATAGACAATCTTACCACAAACCGGGGTTATCACGACGGGTCAATCTGCCGGTTGATGCTGACCGGGCACACCGCCCCGTGCATTTAGCAGCGTTATTCTTCCTCAATCTGCGCGCCGAGTTCCAGTCCCAGGGACAGCAGCGGGTCGTCCTCAATGCGGGCGCGGGCACTGGCGGAAGTCTCGCCGCCCTCGCCCAGCACCACCTGCACCTTGAGCGCCATACGATGCACAGCAGCGAAGGCACGTTCGAGCGTTTTGAGGTTGTCGCCTGCCATCAGCTTATCGCGGAAAATCGCCTGTGTCACCGACAGCGTGACCAGATTGCCCTCCACCGCGCGCACCGCCGCATGATCGAGCAGCGCGGGCAGCAGCGGGCTGTAGGTCTTCGCCGCGCGCTGCACATCGACCCAGCGTTCCTTGATGGTGTTCAACGGAATAACCGGCGGCGCGCCTTTTTGCGCGCTGCTCTGCGCAGCATCGGCGGGTGTTTCGGCGGACTGCCCTTCCAGCGCCTTGGTGCCCGGTGCGGCGGGCAGCGCGGCAGGCGTGCCCATCTGCGCCAGCACACGCCGGACCGCTGCTTCGAGGTCGGCGGGAGTCACAGCAGCAGCGGGCGCGGGCTGTGCCCAGGCGGGCTGTCCCGTCGGGGCACCTGTGCTGGGTTCGCCGCTTTCCCCGCCGTGCAGCAGGCTGTCCATCAACGCGAGTTCGAGCGCGAGCTGTGGCTGCCAGCCGCCGCGATATTCGTTGACTGCCGCGTTAAACGCCCGCAGCGCCGCCAGCAGCGCGCCCCGGCTGATGCGGCTCGCCTGCTCGGTATACAACGCACGGTCTTCCTCGGTTGCTTCCAGCAGGTCGGCGCTGGCGGTCTGTGCCAGCAGCACATGGCGCAGATACTCGACCACCTGCTGCCCGAACTGGCGCGGGTCGCTGCCGGTATCCACTGCCTGGTTAATCACCCGCAGCCCGCGCGGCGCATCATGCGCGACCAGCGCCTCGACCAGTTCGCGCACGGCGCGGCGGTTGGCAGTGCCCAGCACGCGCTGCGCCAGTTCCAGCGTGATGACCTCGTGCGGGTCGCTGACGATCTGGTCGAGCAGGCTGATGCTGTCGCGCACGCTGCCTGTGCCCTGCCGCGCGATGACTTCCAGCGCGCCGCGTTCGATCTTCAACCCTTCGTTTTCGCAGATGAACGCCAGCCGGTTGACCAGCTCATTCAGCGCCAGCCGCCGGAACTCAAATTGCAGGCAGCGGCTTTTGATCGTATCGGGCACTTTGTCAATTTCGGTGGTCGCCAGCACAAAGAGCGCGTGGGCGGGTGGTTCTTCCAGCGTTTTCAGCAGGGCGTCAAACGCGCTGCCGGAGAAACGATGCACTTCGTCAATAATGTAGACCTTGTAGCGCCCTTCACCCGGCGCAAAGGCGATGCGGTCGCGCAGTTCGCGCACGTCATCCACGCCGGTGTGCGTGGCGGCGTCAATTTCGATTAAGTCAAGATAGCGCCCCTCGTTGACAGCGATGCACGCCGCGCAGCGGTTGCACGGGCGCTGGTCGGGGTCAGGGTCTTTGCAGTTGACCGCCTTTGCCAGCAGGCGCGCGGTGGTCGTTTTGCCCGTGCCGCGCGGACCGCTGAACAGGTACGCATGGCGCATGCGATCTGTTTTGAGCGCGTTGCGCAGCGTGCGGGTGATATGTTCCTGCCCGACCATGTCATCAAAGGCAAGCGGTCGCCACTTGAGATACAGCGCTTGTTCCGGCACTTTGGCTCCACCTCTCTGCTGTCTGTCAGGAGTCTAGCATTGTTGCGATGTGGATACAACCATCGGGGCAGCGCAGGCGCGGCAAACAGCGCTATGCTGCCGCAGCCGTGCCCCCCGCTGAGCGCAGGGCAAACGGTGGTTGACAGGCGCGGGGTGAGGGCGCTAGAGTCGCTGTTAGCGCGTCTTAGCGTTTGTTAGCGCGCCGTTATGCTGACTG
>DAOTWP010000062.1:0-8739 GCA_034435675.1 Anaerolineae bacterium | reverse complement strand
ATATCGTGATCGTCCAGAATGGACACATGGTAGCGCCCGGTTTCGCGGTGGCTGCCCAGAATATCATGCGGCTGGAACTGGTCAAAAAAAGTGCGGGGGTCTGTGCTGCCTTTGACCATGCCGTTCAGCAGCGCTTTCGGTTCGCCAATATCCAGCACAGCATCCAGATTGCGTCCAAAAATGTCCAGATAACTGCGTGCCATGTACTCCCCGCCGGTCACTTCGCCCAGCAGCAGAAAGTTCTGCTTGCCGATTACCTCGGCATATTCGCGGATTTCCGAGCAGAAACGGCGCGAGGCTTCCCAGGCGATGTGTTTGACGGTATCAATGCGGAAGCCGTCACAGTCGCTCAGCGCGATCCAGTAGCGGTAAACATGGATCAGCGCATCCAGTGTGTCTTCCCGTCCCAGATCGAGGTCTTTCAGATCGAAGAAGTCGCCCCGGCGGAATTCGACATTCGGGTGCAGCGGGTCTTCCCACGCTGCGGGGTCCCAACTGCCGATTGACCCGGCGCGCGTGTACCAATCCAGATTCTGGAACTCCAGCGGGAACACACCATCTTCCGGCTCGTCAATCGTGCGTGTCGTCTCGCCCTTGCTGCTGCGCCAACTGTGCACCGGGTATGGCGGCTGAAAGCGGTAGGGCATGGTCGTCCACGCCTGCCCGTTGTTGTCGTAAAACCAGTTGTTGCCGGTGTGGTTGTAGATGATGTCCAGCAGCACGTACATGCCGCGCGCGTGCGCCGCGTCCACCAGGTCGCGCAAGTCCTGCCGCGTACCAAAGCGCGGATCTACGTCCAGAAAGTTCTGGATGCCGTAACCGTGATAGGTATCC
The DNA here is from genome assembly GCA_034435675.1 of Anaerolineae bacterium. Classification (GTDB taxonomy): domain Bacteria; phylum Chloroflexota; class Anaerolineae; order Aggregatilineales; family Phototrophicaceae; genus DAOTWP01. Next base: position 7,905 of record DAOTWP010000062.1, on the reverse strand, counting down.
AGTTCCTTACGCTGCTTCCAGATGGGACCAATCCACAGCGCGGTCACACCCAGGTCACGCAGGTAATCGAGCTTGCTGGCGATGCCTTGCAGTGTGCCGCCCTGCCATGCTTTACCTGCTGCCATCCACGCCGCTTTATTTTTCGGGCGGAACTGCTCCGGCTTGCCACGATCATACAGCGGGCGCTCTGCTTCGCGCGCGTCGCTGAAACGATCCGGCAGCAGGAAATAGAGCGTCTGGTCGCGCCAATCCGCCGGGCTGGGATACACCGCGCCGCGCGGCGTCAAATCAGCCTGGGCTAGACTTAAGGGGACCGTCGGTTCGATCAGGGTGGGCATAGACACCTCACAGCAGCACACAACACTACCCGTCACTATAGCGCAGGCGTGGGCAAATGAGCAAGCGGGGCGCGGGAGGGGCATATTCGCAGCGCTGGCAGGGATGCGCACTGCAATCGAAACCACAGCGCCACGGAGAACACCGAGGGATCGATGCAAGCTGCTCCGTGCCCTCGGTGTCTTTGCGGTTGATTGCCTTAGCGTTCTTCGCGTCTTTGCGGTTCGCTTTGTGGCACAGCGGGACATTTGTCTGGAACTATGCATGCACCCAGGGGCGTAATCGGGCGTCAGTCGGCGGCGGCAATGACCGGCAGTGCGGCAGGCACGGACAGCGGCATTTGCGCACTGAAAAACGTCCGCAGGCGTGTATTGACCCATTCCGGCTGGTCTTTGCCCAGGTCATGCCCGGCATCCGGCACCCAGACCGTCGTCACATCCGGCAGCAGGCGCTGTGCCCGCCGTGCCACCCGCACAGGATCGTGGAACACTTCGTCGGCGCTGACCAGCAGCAGCACCGGGCAGCACACGGCGCGCAGTTCAGCGGCGGTCAGCACACCCGGCGGCGGGTAGCGGCGGTAATGTTTGAGCAGCAGATAGCTTTTTTCGACCAGTTCGGCATCCAGCGGAAGCTGCGGCGCGGTGCCTTTGCGCACCAGCGTTTGCGCCAGTGTTTCGCTTGCCAGCAGGGTGTGGTTCAGCCAGTTGAGCAGCGGCGGCAAAAACGGCAGGCGTGTCCAGCCGTAGGGGCGCTTGTAGGGCGCGATGCTGGTCGGGTTGAGCAGCGCCAGCCGCTGCACACGCCCCGGCGCCGCCAACGCCATCCGCAGCGCGAAGAACCCGCCTGCCGACGACCCGGCAGCGCTGACCTGCCCCACGCCCAGCGCGTCAAGCACATCCTGCGCCCACAGCCCGTAATGCGCGCCCCGGTAGGGCAGGCGTGTGGCAGCGCTTTTGCCCGCAAAGCCGGTGACATCCGGCGCGATGACATAGAACGCCTGTGCCAGCCCGTTGATCTGCGGAATCCACACAGCGGCGTTGGTGTTGATGCCGTGCAGCAGCAGCAGCGGCGGCGCATCCGGCGCACCGGCGGTCAGCAGGTGCGTGCTGCCGTAGCGCGTGGGCACATAGCGCGACTCAAATGGCACGCGCAGACGGCGCAGCGCGCGGTCATACCACGCCATCAGCGCGGCATACCCGGCGGGGGTGACGTAATACGGCGGTATGGAAGCAGCCACCAGCAGCACCTATCCTGAAACGGTTTCCGGCAGACCTGTCGTGTGCCGTTCAGCTTACGCGCAAGCGTCCGGCGCGTCAACGGGTGGGTGTTGGCGGCTGGCAGATTCAACAAACCCTCAAGTTTCCCCGGTGGGAGCTGTGGTACAATAAACTCAATTCTGGAACGCTCGTTTCAGAATAACGTAAAGACGCACGACAGCAGCCGAAAAACGAACAAAGGATTCAGGAATGACAGCAGCACTCCCCCCGATGGTGTCCGGCGGATTACCCGTGCTGGGACATCTGGTTGAAATGCTTCGCAACCGCGACGGCTTGTTCAAGCGTGGGCACGCCGAACACGGCGACATCTTCGCCATGAAACTGGGTCCGCAGCCAGTGCTGGTCATCACTGGCGCGGAACACAACCGCCAGTTCTACACCGAAACCGACAAGACCCTGAACATGCAGGATGGCTATGCCTTTTTGAAGGAAGCCATCGGCGAAGTGCTGTTCACCGCCAGCACCGAAAGCTACTACAACCAGCGTCCGGCGCTGCAAGAGGTCTTTCGCCGCGAGCGCATGGTTGGCTATATTCAGGCGATGAACATCGAGATTCAACACTGGCTGGACACGCTGGGCGACTCCGGCGAAGTGGACATCATGCAGGAAATGCTGCATCTAGCGCAGTTTGTGGCGGGCAGGGCGTTGATCGGTCCCGATTACCAGCAGGAACTCGGCGCGGAATTCTGGCAGGATTATGCGGCAATCAGCGCATCGCTGGACCCCGTGCTGCCGCCCACCCTGCCGCTGCCCAAATTCCGGCGGCGCGATCAGGCGAAGCAGAAGATCAGCGCGACCCTCTCGCGGTTGATTGACAAGCGCCGGGCGCACCCCGAACGCTATGACGACCTGATCAGCACGCTGCTGACCACCCCGCTGAAAGACGGCACAATTCTGCCCGATGAAACTATCGTGACGATGTTCATGGGTCTGCTCTTTGCCGGGCACGAAACGACGGCAGGGCAGGCAGCATGGCTGCTGGCGCTGCTGCTGCAACACCCCGACTATCTTGATCTGGTCAAAGCGGAAATTGCTGAGCGCGTCCCGGCGGGCAAAGCGCTGGACGCCGCCACACTGAGCAGCCTCGACCATATCTACTGGGCGATTGACGAAACGACCCGCCTGCGCCCCTCCGCCGATACGCAGATGCGCACGGTGGACGAGCCGTTGAAGATTGGCGACTACACCATCCCTAAAGGCTGGCGCCTGATGGTCAGCGCGGCGACCTCGCACTTTCTGCCGACGGTGTTTGACAACCCCGAAGCGTTTGACCCGCTGCGCTACCTGCCCGAACGCGGCGAAGGCAAGAACAGCTTTGCGATTGTTGGCTTTGGCGGTGGCATCCACAAATGCACCGGCATGAACTTCGCCAAAAACGAGATGGCGATCATCACGGCGCTGTTGTTCCAGCAGTTTGACGTGGAACTGCTGAGCCGCGAGGTGCATGTCGTCAGCGGCAACGGCGCGAATCATCCGTCGCCTGTGCGCGTGCGCTACCAGCGCAAGGCGGGTGTGCGCCCGCTTGACCTGACCATGCTGGAGGCGGCAGCGGCAGGCTGCCCGCATCACCAGCAGCCCGTCAGCGCTGCGCAGGTCGAACAGGCATAATGCCGATGTCCACGCTAAAATCACGGTATGGTGACTGGGCGCTGGTCACCGGCGCGGCACGGGCAGAGGGCTTGGGCTACACCTTCGCGCGGCATCTGGCGGCACAGGGCATGCATCTGCTGCTGGTGGATATTCTCGATGCGGAACTGCACCAGCGCGCGGCAGACCTGCGCCAGCAGTACGGCGTGGAGGTACGCCCGATTGTGCAGGATTTGTCCGAGGCGCAGTTTCTGACCGCGCTTGCCCCGCAAACGCAGGATGTCGAGGTGGGGCTGCTGGTCTGCAACCACATGTACACGCCCGCCAACACGCCGACCATTCTGGATATGGATTTAGCGACGCACCACCGCATGCTGGATATCAACGCCCGCGCCTATACCTCGCTGGCGCACCATTACGGCAACCTGATGCGTGACCGGCGGCGCGGCGCGATCATCTTTGTGGCATCCGGCGCAGGGCTGGTGCCCGCACCGTATACCGGGGCGTATTCCGCCAACAAGGCGTTTCAGATTGCGCTGGGGCAGGTGCTGTGGTACGAGCTGAAGGGCAGCGGCGTGGATGTGCTGGTGGTGGCTGCCGGGCTGATGAACACGCAGGGCGACAACCTCGCGCAGTATCCGCAGTTTATGATTGCGCAGACCGACCCGGTTGTGGACGAAGTGCTGGCGGCGCTGGGCAAAAAGCATCTCGTCGTGCCCGGCAGAATCAACAAGCTGTTCATGTTCATGCAGACGCAGCTCATGACCCGGCGGCAGGCAGTCAACAGCATCGGCAGCTTTATGGCAAAAGGACTGGGTAAGGGAAAGGGCTAACTCCATGACACAGCAAACAGGAATTCGCGCAGCGCTGGCGGTGTTCGGGCTGCTGGCGCTGCTGTTCGCGCCCGGCATGGCGGCGCAGGCGCAGGACGCAACACCCGCCGCAAGCGCCTGTAACCCGGCGCGCACAGCGGCAGTGATCGGGCAAAGCGCGGGCGAACTGGACTTCGGCGGGCAACCACGCGACTATGTGCTGTACGTGCCTGCCAGCTATGATCCGGCTGTGCCTGCTGTGCTGATTATCAGCCTGCACGGGTTCGCCTCCTGGCCCGAAAACCAGATGTCCACCAGCCAGTGGAATGACCTTGCCGACGAGACCGGCGCGGTGATCGTCTACCCGGCGGGCACCGGCGTGCCGCTGCGCTGGAATGCGGGCGGCGGGTTTGATAACCCAGCGGAACCGGTAGACGATGTCGCCTTCATCGGCGTGCTGATTGACCACCTGCTGGAGCAGTTGTGCCTTGATCCGGCGCGGGTGTACGTCAACGGGCTGTCCAACGGCGGCGGCATGTCCTATCTGCTGGCGTGCCGTATGGCGGAGCGCATCGCGGCGATTGGCACGGTGGCAGGCGCGTATCTTGAGCCGGAGGACGGCTGCAACCCGGCGCGCCCGGTTCCGGTGATCGCCTTTCACGGCACAGCGGATCTGATTGTGCCCTATGCGGGCGGCGGCGCGATGGGCTTCGACTTTCCGCCGGTGCCGGAATGGACTGCCGCGTGGGCAGCCCGCAACGGCTGCGCGCTGTCGCCCGAAACAGCCAGCGTTTCTGACTCTGTCAGCAGCACCCGCTACACGGACTGCGACGCGGACGCCGAGGTGATCCTGTATACGATTGACGGCGGCGGGCATTCGTGGCCCGGCGGCGCGCCGCTGCCCGCCTTCATTGTGGGCAGCACCAGCGAAGAGATTGACGCCTCCGCGCTGATGTGGGCGTTCTATATGCAGCATCCCGCTGCCCAGCACCCGCTGCCCTGAACCAGCCGCACGCCAACCATCCTGCCGGGAGCGCGGTTCCCGGCGGTGGGTGGCTGGCACTGTCTGTCTCGCTCTGGTTCGGTTCAGCTTTTACGGTTGCCTACCGCTTGCGCCACAGCACGGCTTGCGGCACAATTTCCAGTGCAGTTCACAAATGTTTTGAAACGGCTAAGGAGTAACTTTATGCGCGTTAAACGTCAACCTGTGCTGGCGGTGGTGCTGCTCTTTGCGCTGCTGCTGGCACTGACTGCCGGGGCGTCCGTCTTTGCTCAGGACGATCCCCAGCCTGCGGAACTCCTCAATGACGAGGGCGGCGCTGTACGCATCGTTGGGGAAGTCGAGTACACGGTGGGTTTCCTGCCCGATTTTGGCGCGGGGGCGGTGACCGTCGTACTCAGCGACGTGAATGCGGTGATTGACCGCAATTTTGAACCGGACAACGTGATCGCCATCGAAGATCAGATTTTAGGGCATGTGACTTCTGATGCGCTGACCTCCCCCTTCAGCTATGTCGTCAACCTGCCGATTGTGCCGCCCGCTGACCCGCGCGACGTGGATCAGGACGGCGAAGAAGATGCCGGTGTCGTGGTAATGGACATATCGGTCTATGTCAATATGTCCGATACCGCCTACTGGGAACAGTTGATTGAGTACGGCGCGGGGCTGAGTTCTGTACGCGGTTCCACCGAATACGAACGCCGCTTTGACATTGTCGGCGGCAAGCTGGTCGTCTGGGCACCGGACGATGAACAGGGCTTCCCGGCGGGTTATGGCGAGGACGGCGTGCTGTTCACCGAGGACGACCCGATTGTGCTGCTGCCTGCGGGCTACACGGTGGTTGATCTGGACGCCGAGCCGTTCGCCTTTGACCGCGCGGTGGAACCTGCCGTTGACCTGATCGAGCAGGAGCAGTCGCTGCAACCTGCCGACTACACCGACCTGAGCTACACTGAAGCATTCGACGCGCTGATCGAGCAGATGCGCAATGAATATGCCTTTACCGAACTGAAGGGCATTGACTGGGACGCGCTCTACGAAGAATTTGCGCCGCGCTTTGCCGAAGCAGAGGAAAACGAAGACCCGGTTGCCTATCAGTTCGCCCTGCGTGACTTCACCTGGGCAATCCCGGACGGGCATGTGGGCGCCAGCCTGGCGCTGACCAACGATGCCTTCTTCGCAGAAACCGACGGCGGTCTGGGCATTGCCATCCGCGAACTGAGCACCGGCGAAGTGATCGTCAACTTCGTGCTGGACGATAGTCCGGCGGCGGAAGCGGGCATCGAACTGGGCGCGCAGATTCTGGAAATCAACGGCACGCCGATTGAAGACGCGCTTGATGCCACCGTGCCCTGGTCGTCGCCGTTCAGCGTGGAACACACGCGGCGCTTGCAGCAACTGCGCTACGTCGTGCGCTTCCCGGTGGACAGCGAAGTAGAACTCACTTACCAGAACCCCGGCGACGACGAAGCCACCACCGTCAGCCTGACGGCAGTTGCCGAGCGCGCGAGCTGGTCGTTCTCGTCAGTCAACAATGGGGCAGCAGGTCCCGACGCCCTGCCGGTGGAATTCCGCATGCTGGACAGCGGCTACGGCTACCTGCGCATCAACACCTTCTCCACCGAACCGATCCTGCTGGTGCGGTTGGTCGAGCGCGCCGTGGACTACCTGAATGCCAACGGTGTGCCGGGGCTGGTGCTGGATATGCGCTGGAACAGCGGCGGTTATAACCTCGACCTGATTCTGGCGGGTTACTTCTTCGATGAAGAAGTCGTTGTCGGCAACACGGCGCAGTTCTACCCCGATCTGGGCGACTTCGAGATTGATCCGTTCGCGGAAGAACGCATCACCCCCTCGCCGGATGGGCGTTACTATGGCGGTCAGATTGCCTTGCTGACGGGTCCGGCATGCGCCAGCGCGTGCGAATTCTTCAGCTACAATATGTCGCTGAGCGACAACGTGACCGTCGTGGGCTTCTACCCGTCCGAAGGGCTGGGCGGCAACATCACCCCGGTGTTCATGCCGGATGATGTCTACCTCCAGTTCACCATCGGGCGCGCGCTGAATGCCGATGGCGATATTCGCCTCGAAGGGCTGGGCGTGCAGCTTGACGTGCAGGTTCCGGTGACTGAAGACACGCTGTTCTATGAGGGTGATGTGGTGCTGGATACTGCCGTCGGCGTGCTGGACGAGCAGCTCAGCGCTGAAATCGTGGACGGCGGCGAAGTGGTCGTGGGCGAACCGGTAGAAGGCAGCATCGAACCGGGCGTGCGCGTGCAGTACACCTTCACCGTGCCCGAAAACGGCGTGTATAACATCCTGGTCAACGACACCGAAGGCAGCGGTCAGTTGGATACCGTGCTGCGCATCTATGACACTGACGGCAACCTGCTGGCGGAAAATGACGACTTCGTGCCCGGTGAAATCTTCACCAGCGGGTTTGAGGAAGTCGAACTGCCCGAAGGGCTGACGCTGGTGCTGGAAGTGGGCGGTTTTGACGATGCGGTGAGCGGCGACTTTGTGCTGGAAGTCAGCACCGCAGGCGAATAACCTGAACATCTGAACGAAGCTGTGCGTGGGGCATGCCGGGCTACTCTGCCGGTGTGCCCCTGCCAACCCGCCATCGGGCGGACACGGTGGTCCGCCCCTACAGACCGCCGATCCGCATCTGCTGCTACAATAGGCAGCATGGACGACACGACTCGCATCATCCTGCATCTTGATCTGGACGCCTTTTTCTGCGCGGTGGAAGAACAGCGCGACCCAACACTGAAAGGCGTGCCCTTCGCGGTAGGTGCGCCGCCGGAACAGCGCGGCGTGGTCGCCTCATGTTCCTACGCTGCGCGGGTGTTCGGCGTGCATTCCGCCCTGCCCATGTCGCGCGCGGTGCGCC
>DAOTWP010000061.1:0-11071 GCA_034435675.1 Anaerolineae bacterium | reverse complement strand
GCTGTGTGTTTAGAGCGTCTGGGGCTTCAGCTACCCAGGGGAATAGCAAGCAGACACACCGGGGATGTTTGCACGGGATTCGGGGGTGGAGTCAACTGCAAATTGAACTCAAACCGTAAAATGCATCAACCCGCGCTAGGCACAGGCACGAAGCAGCGCCACCGTGCGAAAACCGACTGGCTTTGATCTCACGTTCATGCTCACGGCGATTAGAGCTTGTTTAGGGATTCCCCGCCCGAATCATCGCTCATGCTATTATATGGAAGAACCATCGCCATTGCGCCCAAATGCTGATGCGCCAGATGCTGATGCGTCCGAATACGAACTTGAGCAAACGCAGGGACGCGGGCATCTGCACAGCACCACTGTACACGGTTCACCCGGCTTGCAGGAAGAGACGAGAGTAGAATTCAGTCATCCGACATGCGTACAATTGCGATCACGCTGGTGTTGGCATCCCTACTCATGGCTGCGTGCGCTCCGCAAGCGCCCGAAACCCCGCGGGCAATCACCCCGGCAGCGGGCAGCGCCACGAGTGATCCGAATATTGCGGTCACGGAATCCGCCGGGATGCTGCATTTTGATGTGCAAAATGTGCAGATTAGCCTGAACCGACCAGAAGGTTGGGAGGTGTTCCCTACCGAGTATGGCGTGCTGGTTGCAGAGCATGTCGTGCCAATGCAGCGTGCGGGTATGCTCGATGGCATGCTGCTGTACGTCTTTGTACCGGGACTGGAAGATTTTGAACTGCCTGCCGAACACGAGATCAATCTGGCGCTGCATGTCTTTGAGCAGGTGCTGGAACGCCCCTATTTTCTGGGCGCAGCCGTCGCCGGGGCACCCGTCGCGTTTGTATGGGGCGAACACCACGCCGCATATTATCTGGCAAACGAGCGCGATACCACCGTGATGATTGTGGTCGGCGTGGCACTGCCTAATGCGCCACACATTGTCACCTGCAATATCACTGCCCCCGCGAGCAGCGCCGCGCAGCTGCGGGCAATGCTGCCGCATCTGCTGGACAACCTGACGATTAACGGCGTGCGGTTGACCGGCACGGCGCTGGATGCCGCGCTGCCTGACCCGCTGCCGTTCCCCGGTTATGAGGAAATCGCGCGCAGCGCGCAGTCACGCCCATAAACGCCGGCGTGGGCGACGAATAACGTGCCGTTCAGGTTTGCGCAGGAGGTCGGCTGTGCATACCGCCGGTATCCCCTTCGCAGCGGGTGCGATAAGGCGAACTGAGTGATGAGCGCGCTTGATGATTTACTGGGCGAGATTTTTGACGGCACAAACCCTGGTTTCTATGCGGAGTTTGAGTCGTGGGTCAGGCAGTCACGGCGCTTCCGGGCGTTTGCCTGCAGCTATCGCGGCAAAATCCGTTCCAAGCTCAAGCAGGCGCACGATGAAAACACCCTGCGCGACCTGTATGCTGAGCTGGCGACGGCGGCACGGCTGCTGCGCGATGAACGTTTTGCGCTGGAATATGAAACCCACATCGCCGCCAGACAGCGCGGACCGGATTTCACAGTCAGTTTCAGGATAAACACCCGCTTCAATGTTGAAGTGCGACGGCTGCGCAGCACAGAAGACGCTCCTGCTGATGCGGAAGCGCAGGCGCACAAACTGCTGGCAGTGCTGTGCGATAAGGTCGGGCAGATGCCGCCGGGCATTGTCAATCTGCTCTGGCTGGTGGCTGATCGCGAAATCGCAGCAGACAGCCTGACCATCGCGGTGAACACTCTGCGCCAGCTGGCGGAACGCAAAGATGATGCATTTTTCGTGCGGCGTGGTTTCCGGCATGCCGCTGATTTTTTGCGCCAGTACCAGCAGTTAAGCGGCATTGTGTTTTGTCAGGCGGGCACCTGTGCGGTGTGGCTCAACCCGCTGGCGCGGCACAGGGTACCACCGGACATTGTCACGGCACTGCGGCGGCTGGAGTCCGCCTGAACGTCCTGCTGTGGTGCACGAGGCGGGCGACAATCGCATGGCGTCACCCCCTACCCCGTGCTGGCGTGAGCGCGGCAAGCCGTGCAGGGGGAGTATGCTGCGCTCCTGCGACGTGGAAACAGACCACCTGGTTATGGAGCAATCTGTTAGAAAACGCCGCATGCAGAATGCGGCATCCAGCGCCCCTGCGACAATACCACACGGCTTTTTGCGGGATTGCCTATGAGTCCTTCTCCACCTGTTCCGCGTCAGCTTCCGGCACGGCGCTGCTCACGGGCAGCCCCTGCTGCTTGATCGGCGCTTCGAGCGAGGCATCCTGTTCGATCAGGAATTGCAGCGCTTCTTCGATCGTCGCGAATGCCCGGAAACGCGCGCGGAACATCTGCGCGATCACCGAAGCTAAAAACAGGGCGAACTTGTTGCGGTTGACCAGCAGCGACCAGCCCAGATTGGGGTGCTTGAAGTGCGAAATCGCCTTGTTCGTCTGCCCCAGGGTCAGTGGCAGGCGGCTGAGGCGGGTGATGTCCACAATGACATGACAGCGCTGTTCACCGCCAGTCGCCTCGTCCAGCAGCACACGCAGCGCGTCGCTGGTGCCGCTCACATCATCAATGGTCACTGCCCCCCAGACCTCGTCATAAATGACGCGCCCCTGAATATACCACGATACTTTAAATGCCATGTGCCTTATCCTCTATCTGCTTGTGCTTTGTAGCCGAAGATATGTACATAAGCGACCTTGCCCTCGGTTGTGCGGATATACAACCGGGGCACCTGGGGCCACAGCAGCGCCATCAGCCTGCCGAACTCGGCACGCAGCGCCGGGCGGTGCTGGCGCATCACGGCGGCAGTCTCACGCATGGTCTGGAGCATGCTGGGCGTGTAATCCACATAGCCGCTGAAGTGCACGCCGTGTTCGGCAAAGGCACGCGCATACACGTCACGCGACCCAAAATACCAGCTCTGGTTGCGATAATAGCTTTCTTCAAACCTGCCCGGCTGGCGAATCAGTGCGCTATCCAGCATGGACAGCGGCGCACCCGGTTTGAGCATGCGCGCGAACATGCCAATGCCTTCCGCCTTGCGTTCATGCGGAAAGTGCCCCGTCACCTCAATCGCGCCGACGGCGTCTGCCTGCCCGACCAGATCATCGCTGACGGCGGGGTCAAAAATGTCGCCCCGGCGGATTTCGACATTGGTCAGGCTGAGTCGCTGGATCAGCCGGGTGACGATCGCATACTGTTCCGGGCTGATGGTGATCGACACGATACGCACGTGCGGCAGCAGCCGTGCCAGCCGCACCACCGAATTGCCGCGCCCCGTGCCAATCTCAACAATCAGCCCGCCGCTGCTGTCGGTCAGGCGGTGCATTGCCAGCCGCCATGCCGTGTCCACTGTGTTTGCCTGCGCCGCGTTCAGGCGCGCCTGTGCGTCCACCAGTTGGTGAATCGCATCGTCGAACAGCCCAATGCTGATGCTCAGCCAGGCATGCCGCATCAGCCGCCCATAGGTTTCGTAAAAATGCTCGGCATCTTTGACTGTGCGCCCGATGAGCGGATTGATCATCGCGCCGAGAAACTTGCGCGAACGCTGTCCCGGTGTGCTGTCGCCGTCTGCCTCCGCATAATAAGCGCTTTCGGTGGCATTGCGCGCGGTGGTGTATTCCTGAATGAATTGTTGTTTGCCCTGCAATGAAAGCTGCGTTTCCAGTGCCTGCGGAAGCGGCGCATGCTGCGCGTATGCTTCGACAGTCTCAATAACTGCGTCCTGCTGAATAGGTTGCATGGGTCTCCCTGTAACCCGATGGCAAGAACAAGTGGCAGCAGTGTCGACGTGGATGAATGTACAAAGAGTATAACCGCAGCAGCAAAAAAAATGTAAAAAGAAATGTCAATGTTGCAAACCTGTACAGCGCAATGCGCTGACTTTGCTACAATGAAGCTGTCCGGGGTCGCGCTTGTGCCGCCGGTGCTGCCGGCAGCGGTGCGGCAGGTAGACGAAAGGTAACATCATATGCGTTTGCGGGTGCTGCTGCTGTTCTGTTTTGTCCTGCTGGTGCAGCCTGTAATCGGACTCGCACAACCTGTGCCGGAACTGTGCCGCTATGGCGGCGGGCGTATCGTGGTGATGGTGCAGACGGGCGAAGAAGCGGGCTATGACGCGCTTGATCCGGTCAGCGGCGCACGCGAACGACTGTATACTGCCCCCCCGGCAGAAATGCTGCTGTCCGGGGAACTGTCGCCGGATGGCACGCGGCTGGCATTTGTCGCTAACGGCAGCAGCGGGCACCGCCTCTATCTGCTCACGCTTGGCGAAGATACCCCGCAGCCGTTGATCACCGCGCACAGCGAACAGGTGCAGATGGACTGGTCCCCTGATGGCAGACGGCTGGCGTTTATCGGGGTGTACGAAGACCGCACTGCCGAACTGCTGGTGGCAACCCTGCCGGAAGACCCGAACACAGAACCGGAAATCCACGTGCTGCTGGACAGCCGCGTCGTGCGCCCTTCCGGTCCCGACTGGTCGCCGGATGGCACGCGGCTTGTGTTCAATGGCATATCCGGGCAGGATGAAGGCATCTATGTGGTGGATGTGGACAGCGGTTCGCTGCGTAAGATCAGCCAGCAGCCGGGCAATTACCTGCGCGTGGTCTGGTCACCGGATGGCGAAACCTTCGCCTTTCATGGCTGGCTGGGCGGGGACTTCGCCTTTGACCTTTTTACCCTGAGCGCCGATGGCACGCATCTCCAGCCGATTACCGATTTTGGGGCGGCATATTACCCGGCATGGTCGCCGGATGGTGAGCAGATCGCCTTTATGTCGGATCGCCCGCTGCCCGGCAGCGCCAGCGTGCAGATGGACCTTTGGCTGATCAACCGCGATGGCAGTGGCGAAGTAAACCTGACCAGTACGGCAGACACTGACGAAAAATATCCTGCATGGCAGCCCTGTCTCCCTGCGAGCGACTGACCGTGGTTCAGGGCGCGCGCCAGCGTTTCACACTGGGACCATCGGTCTCGTAGACATTCATGAATGCCTGCTGCACAGACAGCACAAACAGGATGTATTCCGGGCGCGGGGTGTAGCGGATCACTGCGGCTTCTGCACGCAGCGCCGGATCCGCCGTCAGCGCTGCCGTGCCGCTGACATAAAACTCGCCCTCACCGCCCTCACTGTTCCCCACACCGCAGTGCAGCGTATAGCGCCCATCACGCTGCAAGTCGTGCGCCTTGGGCGAGGACGGGTACATAAACAGGTAAAGCTGCTGTGCGCCGATCAGAGGTGTAACCGGATGCACACGCGGCGAACCATCGGCGCGCACCGTGCCCAGATACGCTACTCCACTCTCAAAGCGCTGTTTGCCAAAAGCCGCCAGTTCGGGCGCGGCGGCGGCAAATTGTGCCCACGTGATCATAAACCCCTGCCTGTTAAAGACTCGTTTAATGGTGGATGACCAGCATAGTTCCCTTTCCGATGCCCTTTTGTGGACACGGGGGTCCGTTTTATGCCGGATGAACCCGCACGGGATGAACTGCTGCCGCCGGTTCGCTGCTCTAGCGGCAGCCCTGCTTTAACGCGGTGGTCCTTGCTGGATGCGATCTTCCATTCGCTGCGCTGCCTGCGGCGACATCGGCAGTTCCCAACTGTCGCCAAAACGCCAGGGGTCAACAGCTTCCAGCCACCATGTAATGCCGATTGCGGCTAGCGGCGCGGTAAGCTCGTGCGCCTGCTCAGTGTCATCGCCGGGGGTGATGCCGCTGTGGACGAGATCGAACCCGGTTTCTGCGCGGCGATACTTGAAAAGTGTCTGCTTGATCGCCTTCCAGTCGTCAACCGTAATCGTGCCGCCAAATTTCAGCGGGATAAAACCATCGTAGCCTGCCGCACGCTGCTGCGGTTTGACTTTGTCCCAGCCGCCACCAATCCAGATCGGGATGCGCGGCTGCTGAACGGGGACAGGCTCAAACCGTACCGGTTCAAGTTGATAATGTGTCCCTTGATAGCGAAACAGCTCGCCTTTCCACAGCCCGGTGATGATCGCTAGTGCCTCGTCAAGCTTCCCGGCGCGGACCCGCGCATCCTGTTCTTCGTGGAAGAACCCGAAGTCCCACTGTACCGGATCACCCAGTCCCGCGCCAAAAATCAAGCGCCCGTTCGAAAGCAAATCAACCGACACGGTCTGCCGCGCGACTATCCACGGGCGGCGGCGCGCCAGTGGGGTCACCAGCGCACCAATCTTCAACCTTGTGGTCTGCACGGCGATCGCTGCCAGCGCCACCCAGGGATCGACCATCGGGTGAAATGTGGGGTCAAAAATCACATGATCCCAGATGAAAAAACCATCCCAGCCCGCCTGTTCAGCGTCCACTGCCAGTTGAACCAACTGCCGGACATCGCCGAACCTGCCAAATGGAGGCAGCGTGACACCAAAGAACATGGGACTTCCTCCTGGTGCAATAGAGTAGGTTCATCAGCATGGGTTTCGCACGAAAACGGCGCTGTGCTGGCGTGAAGTCAGAATCACACAGCCTGCTCAGCATCCGGCGTTATCTGCCTGTGGAGGACTATGACACAGGTCAGCACCGCATCCGGCGGTGTGCAGACGCGGATGTGCTGAAGTGCTGACCCTGCTTGCAGCTAGCGATTCAGGCAAAGGCATCCAGCGCTTCGGGCAATGTTTCATAGACCGAAAAATAGCGGTCGAAGCCAATAATCTGGAAAATGCGCAGGATTTTCTCGTCCAGCCCAACCAGCTTCAGGTCGCCGCCGTGTTCCTTACTGCGCGTCAGCACATCTGCCAGAATGCCTAACCCGGCGCTGGCGATATAGTCTACCCCGGACATATCCAGCACCAGCCGGGTTTTTCCCTTGCTTACGGCTCCATGCAGCACGATGTCGAGGTTGATCGCGCCTTGTGTGTCGGCGCGTCCGTGCAGCACAAAGACCTCCACCCCATTTTCGTTACGCTCCATAATCTGCATACACTGCCTGCCTTCCCCGGCGAATGAAGTCTGATTGTAGCACAGCCGTGCAGCGAAAAGTATGGTTACACTACAACACCGTAAGACCGCGCCTTGCCGGCGCATCTGAACAGGTACGTCGATGCCGCCAGCCCACGCAGTCGCCTGCAACCTCCTCTGGCGGTCAGCACGTAAAACCTGCCCCGCAAGCATTCAGGGTACAGCATATGCAAACGAATGAGTCACAGTTGAGCGTTCTTCTTGGTCGGCTGCAAACCGAAATCGGCGCATGGGCGGGCATCAGCACCGCAGCGCACCGTTTTGGCGGCGTGGAGTTCCGCCTGGGCAATGTCGAGATTGGGCACATCCACCGCAATGGCATGGTGGACATCCCGTTCACGCGCAAAATCCGCGCGGTGCTCGTCGCGGAAGGCGCAGCGCAGCCGCACCATTTGCTGGCGGAATCCGGCTGGATTACCTATTTCGTGCGCGATGAAACGGACCTTGCCGGCGCACGACGCCTGTTTCAGCTTTCGTATCTGCACAAGAGTGGCCGGCGCGGCGGCATCAGCGCGGAACAACGCGCGGCACTGCTGGATGAAATCGCCCCCAGCCCGGCGCTGCGCGCAGCAGCAGGTTAAGGAGGACAGCCATGCAGGTGCTTTCAGTAAATGTTGCCATGCCGCAGTTGGTCAATTATCGCGGTCAGTTGGTTTCAACCGGCATTTTTAAGACCCCGGTGGCGGGACGTGTGCGGCTGGACCCGCTCAACCTGGATGGCGACCGGCAGGCGGATCTGGTCAATCATGGAGGACCGTACCGCGCCGCCTACGTCTACAGCATGGACAATTACCGTCACTGGCAGCAGGTGCTCCAGCGTGACGACCTGACCTACGGGCAGTTTGGCGAAAATTTTACGGTGGAAGGTCTGCCGCCAGAAGACGAAATCTGCATTGGCGATGTGTTCCGCGTGGGCGGGGCGCTGGTGCAGGTCACGCAGCCGCGCCCGCCGTGTTACAAGCTGGGCATGAAAATGGGACTGCCGACCTTTCCCAAGCGCTTTCTTGCCAGCGGGCGAGTGGGTTTTTACCTGCGCGTGCTGCAAGCGGGCGACGTTGGCGCAGGCGACGCCTTCGAGCAGGTCAGCCGCGATCCGGTGCAGATGAGCGTGCGCCAGGTTGCCAACCTGTTGTTCTTTGAGCAGGACAACCTTGCCGATGCCCGCCGGGCGCTGGACATCGAGGCATTGTCCCCCGGCTGGCGGCAGTCGTTTGCCGAGCGCGTGGCACAGGCAGAATAGTCTGAAAATACTATCGTTGTCGCCTGTGTACGGGCGACCTGGCAGGTCACCCCTGCGGGAAGCATTACGGATATTCAGACCGCTTCTAACCCTATGCTATAATCGCCTGCTGATGACCAACACAAGAGGCGGCACTTGATGTTTATCCCCAATGGCAACACCCCGTATCAGGAACTTTCTGCCGGCAATTACAAGCTGCGCTTCGCCGACAACGGCGCGGCGCATGTACTGCTGGATGTTCGCTCAGAAATGGAATATGCGCACGGGCGCATTCCCGGTGCGGTCAATATCCCGATCAACATTGTGCCGCTGCGGTTGGACGACATCCCCGCCGATACGCCAGTGGTGGTCGTGTGCGCGCATGGCGTGCGCAGTGTGATGGTCGCAGAATTTCTGGCAGCGCAGGGCTACCGCAACATCTACAACCTGACCGAAGGTACGGCGTACTGGATCGAGCGCGGTTTTCCCGTTGAGCGTTGAGCCGCGCTGAGCCGCTGCCCCGGCACAACCCGACACTGGTCAGCGGCGGCGGTGCGGGCTATCATCAGCACAGGAGGAAGGCAGTATCGCGACCCGGTTATGATAACTGTTGCAGATGTGCTTGAACTGGATGTGCTGGCAAACGCAGCGCGGGTGGTCGCCGGGCGTGCCGGGCTGCACCGCGCGGTGACGTGGGTCCATAACGCGGGCGTGCCGGATGTTGCCGAGTGGCTCAACGGCGGCGAACTGCTGCTTGCCACCGCCATTAACCTGCCGCCGGACATCAACGAGCAGCGCCGCTATATTCAGGCGCTGGCAAACAAAGGTATCGCCGCGCTGCTGCTCGCCGTCGGGCGCTATATTCAGGCGATGCCAGAGCATCTGTGCGAGGTTGCCGAGGCGTACCAGTTCCCACTGATTGAGATTGACTACCGTGTGCGCTTTGTGGATGTGGCAAAAGCCGTCAACCAGCGCATCACGCAGGAAGACATGGCGCTGGTCACGCGCGCTTTCACCATCCACCAGACGCTGACCCAGTTAGTGCTGGAAGGCGGCGGGCTGCCGGAACTGGCGGTGCGCATGGCGGGGCTGCTGGGGCAGTCCATCAGCATCGAAACTGAACGTTTTGACGCGCTGGCGAGTTACAACATTGCCGATGTGGACGAGGCGCGGCGCTTCACGCAGCAGTACGGGCACACTGACCCCCGGTTGGTGCGCGCGCTGGAAGACGGCGGCTACCTGGCGCAAATCCGCGAGACACTGCGCCCGGTGGTGCTGCCACAGCTCCCGGAAGTGGGGCTGGAAATGGAGCGCATCCTCGCGCCGATTGTCGTGCATGGCGCGATCTACGGTTATATGTGGATCATCGCCGACGGCAGCCCGCTGAGCGACATTGACCGGCTGGCAATCGAAAGCGGCACGACGATTGCCGCGCTGATGATGCTCTACCGCGAGGCAGTGCAGAGCGCCGAGGCATCGCTGAAAGGCAACCTGCTGACACAGCTCATTGAGGACACTAAAGGGGTGCGCAAAAGCGTGCTGACCGACCAGGCGCTGCGCTATGGCGTGGATTTGCGCGTGCCTTACGCCGTGCTGGTCGTGGACTGCGCGGACAGCAGCAGCAGTTCGCAGCATATCGCCCAGCTCTACCAGCGCATCAACCGGCTTTCGACGGTCAACAACTGGTCAACGGTGATCGGCACATTCGCCGGGCAGGTGGTGCTGCTCGTGCCCGCCGAGCAGCGCCAGCAGATTGCCGAGCATATCACCGGCGTGCTGGAATCCGGCGACAAACAGGCGTGTATCGCCATGAGCGCGGCGCAGCAGGGCGCGGTCAACGTGGGGCGGGCGCACCAGCAGTGCCGCGAGACGCTGAGCATCATGACGCGGCTGGGCACGCGCAAACGCATCGTCTCGTTTGACGACCTGGGCTACCTGCACACGCTCTACCGCGCCGGGGTGAGCGCGCTGCCGGGCAACCCGCATGTGCCCTGCCTGAAGAAGCTCAAGGCAGACGCCCACGCCGAACTGTTCCAGACATTAGAGGCGTACCTGGACGCGGGCGGCAACGGCGTGGCGACGGCGGAAACACTGCACATCCACCGCAGCACGCTCAACTACCGGCTGGATCGCATCAAGGAAATCTGCGGCTGCGACCTGGGCGACCCGCTGACACGCACCAATTTGCAGGTCGCGCTCAAGCTGCTGCGCCTGTTCGAGGGCGAACTGGCGGAACAGGGCAAGACGCCGTAAGGGACATTGCCAGCCCACGCTTTCGAAACAGAGAGTCTCCATTCACGTAAAATCAACACGGCTCAGGGGGATTAGCACATGCCCGCGATACCGATCACCGAGACACTGTATGTCACCACCCGCGAAGAATGGCGCGAATGGCTCAGCGAACACCACGCCAGTGCGAAGGAAATCTGGCTGATCGCCTATGCCCAAGGCGCGTCCAAGCCCTCAATTCCCTACCTTCACGCGGTAGAAGAAGCGCTGTGCTTTGGCTGGATTGACAGCATTCGGAAGAAAGTTGATGCGCAACGCGCTGCCCAGCGCTTCTCACCACGCCGCCCCAGAAGTGGTTGGACTGAACTGAACAAGGAACGCGCGCGGCGCTTGATTGCCAGCGGCAGGATGACCCCCGCCGGTGTCGCCGTGCTGCCCGATCTCACGGTGGAGCCACTTCGTATCGCACCGGACATCGAAGCGGCATTACAGGCGGATGCAAGCACCTGGCGTAACTTTCAGGCGTTCCCCGAAATTTACCAGCGCATTCGCATTGCCGCTCTTGAGGCAGTTCGCCATCAACCGGACATCTTTCAGCAGCGCCTGAATCGCTTCCTGAACAAGACGCGCCAGAACAAGATGATTGGATCAA
>DAOTWP010000060.1:0-2038 GCA_034435675.1 Anaerolineae bacterium | reverse complement strand
ATAACTATACTCTTTCGGAACGACCATTGGCAAGCAAAAAATGCATGAGGAGCAGCATAAGATGAACAGTGATGCCGTTACCATCGCAATTATCGGGGCGGGCAATGTGGGCAGCAGCGTGGGCGGCGCGGCGGCGCAGGCGGGGCACAATGTGCTGTTCGGCGCGCGCGACCCCAACAGCCCCAAAACGCAGGCAGCGCTGCAAAGTGTGCCGGGCGCAAAGGCGCTGCCTATCGCCGCTGCTGTTGCCGCCGCAGACCTGGTGCTGCTGGCAGCACCCAACACTGCCAGCGCGGACGCCATCGCTGCCGGGGGCGACTGGCGCGGCAAGGTGCTGATGGACGCCACCAACCGCTTCACGCCGGGCAAATCGGCATCGCTGGCGCAGGAGGTTGCCAGTCTCGCGCAGGGGGCGCGCGTGGTCAAGGCGTTCAACGCGATGGGCAGCAACGTAATGAGCGACCCGGTGTTTGGCGACCAGCGTGCCGACCTGTTCATCTGCGGCGATGACGCGGCGGCAAAGGCGCTGGTGACGCGCTTCAGCCAGTCGATTGGCTTTGAAACGGTGGACTGCGGTCCGCTGAGCAACGCGCACCTGCTGGAAGCGCTGGCACAGTTGTGGGTGTCACTGGCACGCGGCGGCATGGGGCGCGACATCGCCTTCAAGCTGCTGCGGCGCTGAACGTCCCCCCAATTTTGCAGGGTAACGGCGCGTTTTGCGGGCGGCAGCGGTACAATCTGGCACTTGAAACGGTTGACCGTCAAGGGCTGGAACCACCTTTATGAACATGAGCCGCGCTGAAAACTTCGCTGATGGCGTCTTTTCGATTGCCATTACCCTGCTGGTCTTTGAACTGGTCGTGCCGCCGCCGGGGCAGTCGCTGTCTGCCGCGCTGCCCGGTTTGCTGCCGTCGCTGCTGATTTACATCCTCAGCTTCGCCATCATTGGCATCTACTGGATCAACCATCACCGCCAGTTCGCCTGCATTCGCCATTATGATCAGACGCTGCAATGGCTGAATCTGCTCTTTTTGATGTTTGTGGCGCTGATTCCGTTTTCGGCGCGGGCGCTGGGCTGGCACACCGAAGAACAGGCAGGCGTGATGATTTACGGGGTGAATCTGATCCTGCTTTCGGCATCGCATTACCTGATCTGGTGGTATGCCGACCACGAACACCAGCTTGTCGGGGAACGCCGCGAACTGCGCGGGTTGAACCTGACGGCGCGGCTGGCGCTCAAGCGCATTGGCATCTACCTGCTGGCGCTTGGGCTGTCGTTCATCAGCCCCTGGATCAGCGTGCTGCTGTATGTCCTCTCACAGATTCCGGCAGCGCTGGGCTGGTTCTACCGCCCGCTGGAAGGCACGTCCGCTGCCGGCAGCACGGCGGCGGTCCCCGTAGTGCACACCGCCGACGAAGAAGCCCATATCAACCAGTTGGTCGAACTGCGCCTGCGCGAACTGCTGACCAGCCGCCTTGACGCCCTGCTGCGGGACGAGCAGCCTGCGCCTGCTGCGACTGCTGCGCCCGCTGCGACTGCCGCGCCGAATGGGCATGCAGAACACAGCGCGGTTGATGCTGTGCGCTGATGCTGCGCGCTGATGCCGTGCGCTGATGCTGCGCGCTGAGCCGCCGCAAACCGGAACCCCTTGCGGCAGTCCTGTGTCCGTTGGGATAACGCGGGTTGCGAGGTTTGCACAATCCGCGCATGATAGAAGCAGGTTAAACGCCCAGAGAAACCGGGAGGGACATCATGCGGGGTGTAAAGCAGGCTGTGGCACGCAGCAAAATCCTGTCTGTGCTGGCACTGCTGGTGCTGCTGGTGGGGGTTTCCGCCTGCAATCTGACCAGCGCCCCCGACGAAACGGACACCGCATCCGAGGCAAACAGCGGCGGGTTACAGGTTGCCGCCGTCACCGCCACCGCGCCCGCTGGCAGCACTGCCGTACCTGCCGCCGAATGCACCCCGCGCGCCGACTGGTATCCCTACACGATTCAGCCGGGCGACACGCTATATGATCTGGGACTGCTAACTGAC
>DAOTWP010000059.1:0-12107 GCA_034435675.1 Anaerolineae bacterium | reverse complement strand
GAGGCGAGCGCTTCGCTCAGCTTCACGCCGGATGCGCCGTTCGTGCGTGGTGAACGCTATACCCTGCGCATCAGCGACGACCTGCGCGCGCAGGATGGCGGCATCCTTGCCGAGCCGTTTGAACTGCCGCTCAGCACGGTGGGTTTCCTGGGCATCAGCGAAGTGCTGCCGACAGACAGCAGCGTGGAAGTCAGCACCGACGCCATGATTACGGTGATCTTCAACCGTCCGGTAGTGCCGCTGGTCATTGCCGAAGACATGGGCGACCTGCCGCAGCCGCTGACCTTCTCGCCGCCGGTGGCGGGCACTGGTGAATGGCTGAACACCGCGATCTATATCTTCCGCCCGGAGGTTGCGCTGGCGGGCGGCACCGAATACACGGTGACGATTGCCGCCGGGCTGACTGCTGTGGACGGTTCTGTGTTGGAGCAGCCCTTTAGCTGGCGCTTCCGCACCGTCTCGCCGCAGGTGCTCGACATCTACCCCGCCGCCGACAGCAGCGGCATGGCGCTGGAAACGGCGGTTGAAGTGATCTTCAACATGCCGATGGATCGTGCCAGCGTGGAGGCGAATTTCTTCCTCAGCGGGGCGGGCGCTGTGGGCAGCGTGCGCGGAACGTTTGAATGGAACGATGACGGTGCTGGTTTCCGTTTTGTGCCCGATGACCTGCTGGCGCTGGATACCGTTTACACCTATGGCTTCACCGATGCAGAGCGCGTCCTGGAACAGACCGGCTCAGCAGGGCTGGCAGCCGCCGAGCGCTACGAATTCGCCACCGTGCCGCCGCCATCCATCGTCGCCACGAATCCGCCGGACGGTGCGGAGGGCGTGTACCCCTATGACGGCTTCACCATCGGGTTCGCCTCACCGATGGATGCAGACACCTTGCCGGACAAAATCAGCATTGAGCCGCCGCCTTCCGACATTGGCTATTTCTACCGCGGCTGGAATAACAACTACGTGCTGTCATTCCGTGCCGACCCCAACACCACCTATACAGTGACGATTGCGCCCGGCATGGCGGATGTCTACGGCAACACGATTGACACTGAACTGGTGGTGACCTATACCACTGGCGGCTTTGGCAGTGATATCTACCTGCAAGTGCCCGGTTCGGTGGGCTTCTACAATGCTTACCGCGACACTACCAGCGTTTTTGCCACGCATCGCAATATCAGCCAGCTTGACCTCTCGCTGTGGCGGGTGGACACGCGCGATTTTGCGCTGGCGCTCAGTGGCGAGAACTATTGGAATCCTACAGTTGGCTTTGCCCCACGCCCGGACAGCCTGATCAGTGCATGGCAAATGCCGGCTGCTGCACCGGATAATGAATGGCAGTATGAACTGCTTGATTTGGGTCTGGCAAGCGCCGATATCTGCGCGGGCGCGCCGCCCACCCGGCTGGCAGTCGGTGAAACCGCAGTGGTCGTTACCGATGCTGATCTGCCGCTGGTGGCGCGTTCAGAGCCGGTTACCGGCGAACGGCTGGAGCTGATGTACAACGGCTACAGCCTGCCCATCGTGGGCGGTCCGGTCTGTGCAGAGTCCGGCGTGTGGTGGCAGGTGCGCCTGCGCGACGGCACGACCGGCTGGGCGGTAGAAGGTGTGTTTGATGCTAACGGCGAACCGGATTACTTCCTCGAACCGCGCTTTGCCAGCGCCGAGGTGACACCGGTGGTTATCCCCGAAAGCACCGCGCTAGAGCCGGGGGTTTACTTCTTCTCGATGCAGTCGCCGGAAACCGCCGAAGCGGGACGCGAACCGATTAATCACTTCATGGTCGTTTCGACTGCCAGTCTCGTGTTGAAGACGGAGATTGACGCTGCTGTTGTGTGGGTGACGGACGTGCAAACCGGGCAGCCCATCGCGGGCGCGCCGGTCACAATCTACGACTCTGGCTACACTGCCATCGGCAGCGGCAGCACCGGCGCGGACGGCATCGCCCGCATCGAGATTCCCCGCCAGGACAACCTGTTCCTGCCGCTGGTCGCGGTTTACGCGGCGGAGGGGCAGTTTGGGATGGGCTATACCAATTGGACGGAAGGCATTGACCCCTGGCGTTTCGAGCAGAATTACGATTTCTACCCGCTGCGCTATACAGCGTATCTGTATACCGATCGCCCGGTTTACCGTCCGGGGCAGACGGTTTACTTCCGCGGCGTGGTGCGCAGTCGTGATGATGTGACCTATACGCCGCCGGACTTCGAAAGCGTGCCGATTGCGATTTATAACGATCGTGGCGAAGCGATTTATCAGGCGACTGTCGCACTGACTGCTTACGGCACGTTCAGCGGTCAGTTCGATATTGCGGAGGATGGCGGGCTGGGCTACTACCGGCTGGAAGTGACCATGCCAGTCCCGGCGATGACCCGTCCGGAAAGCGCCAGTCTCAACTTTACGGTGGCGGAATATCGCGTGCCGGAATTCCAGGTGAGCGCGACCCCGCAGGTGGACGCAGTGGCACAGGGCGACACGATCCGTGTGCAGGTGGACAGTCGCTACTTCTTCGGCGGGGCAGTCAGCAATGCCAGCGTGGAGTACAACGTGCTGTCTACGCCGTATTTCTTCAACTACACAGGCGAAGGCTATTACAGCTTCACCGATGTTGACTATACAGGCGACACGCGCTTCTACGGCTACTACGGGCAGTTGATCTCCAGCGGCACCGGCATGACCGATGCAGACGGCATGCTGCTGATCGAAGTGCCCGCCAGCCTGGAAGACAGCACGCAGAGTGTGACTTACACCATCGAGGCGACAGTCCGCGACGAAAGCAACCAGACTGTTTCCGGGCGGGCGGATGTCGTCGTCCATCAGGGACTGGTCTATGTCGGGGTGCGCCCGGAAAGTTACGTGGGCGCATCCGGCGAGGCGAATGCGTTTGAGTTCATCAGCGTTGACTGGGACAGCAGCCCAATTGCCAATCAGGAACTAAACATCGAAGTCAGCGAACTGCGCTGGTCGAGTGTGCAGGAGCGCGATGCCTACGGCAATACCTCGTGGACGTGGGAAGTCGAGGTCATCCCTGTAACCACCGGCGCGGCGACCACTGACGCAGGCGGGCAGGCGCGTTTTGAGTTTACCCCGCCCAACGGCGGCATTTTCCAGGTGCGTGCCAGCACCCGCGACGAGGCGGGCAACACCGTGCGCTCGTCGGCGCTGTTGTGGGTCAGCAGCAGCAGCTATGTTTCGTGGCGGCAGGACAACAGCAACCGCATTGATCTGATCGCTAATCAGGAAGACTACAGCGTCGGCGACACGGCGGAAATTCTGATCACGTCACCGTTCCAGGGTGAAGCAACCGCGCTGATTACCGTAGAGCGCGGCGCAGTGCTGTTCACTGATGTCGTTACCCTGACGAGTAACAGCTATGTGTATGAACTGCCCATCACCGACGCTTTCGCGCCGAATGTCTATGTCAGCGTGATGATTGTCAAGGGGGTGGACGAGTTCAACCCGGTGGCGGCGTTCCGCATGGGACTGATTCAACTGCTGGTGGACAACGAGCGCAAGGAACTGACTATCGCCATCACAGCGGATACGGCAGTTGCCGGACCGGGTGACACGGTGAATTACACTGTGCGCACGACGGACTATACCGGCGCGCCCGTGCAGGCGGAAGTCGGCGTCGCGCTGACCGACCTTGCCACACTGTCGCTGATGGAGCCGAACAGCGGTCCGATCCTTGATGCCTTTTACAATCCGCAGGCGCTGGGTATTCGTACCAGCACGCCGCTGACGATCAATACCGACCTGCTGACCCAGACCACGCTGGATACGATTAAGGGCGGCGGTGGCGGCGGCGGTGGCGACATTGGTACGTTTGAAGTGCGCGAGGAGTTTGTGGACACGCCCTACTTCAACGGGGCAATGGTCACGGATGAAAACGGCGAAGCGACCTTCAGCGTGACCCTGCCGGACAACCTGACGACCTGGCGGCTGGATGCGCGTGCCGTGACCAGCGGTGCGGATGGACTGACGCTGGTCGGGCAGGAGACGTTTGACCTGCTCAGCACACGCCCGCTGATTGTGCGTCCGGTGACGCCGCGTTTCTTCATCATCGGTGACGAAGCAGTGCTTGGCGCAGTGGTTAACAATAACAGCGGCGCAGACCTTGACGTGGTGGTGACACTGCAAGCGACAGGTGTCACACTGCTGGACGGCGGGCTGGAACAGACGCTCAGCATCCCGGCGGGGCAGCGCGGGCGCGTGAACTGGCGTGTGCGCGTTGAGGATGTCGAAAATGTTGAGCTGATCTTCTTCGCCGATGGCAACGAGGGCGCATTCACTGATGCGGCGCGCCCGGCAGTCGGGCAGGGCGACAATCGCCTGCTGCCGGTTTACCGCTACGAAGCGCCGGAAGTCGTTGGCACGGCGGGCGTGCTGCGCGAAGGCGGCGAACGTGTCGAAGTCGTTGCCCTGCCGCGCCGTTTTGATGTGACACAGGGTGAACTGACCGTGAATATTCAGCCATCGCTGGCGGCAACCACGCTGGACGGGCTGGATTATCTGGAAAACTACCCGCATCAATGCACCGAGCAAACAGTCAGCCGCTTCCTGCCGAACATCATGACCTACCGCGCGCTGGATGATCTGGGTGTTGCCGATGCGACGCTGCGAGACAACCTGACCCGCGAAGTGAATACCGGCGTCCAGATTCTGATCGCACGGCAGCGTGCTGACGGCGGTTGGGGCTGGTTCCCGCTGGACGAGAGCAACCCGCTGACCACCGCCTATGCGCTGATCGGGCTGGTGGAGGCGCGGGCGCAGGGTTTTGCCGTGCCGGATGACGTGATTACACGTGCGCAGGATTACCTGCAAACGCAGTTTATCACGCCGCGCGCCGGGGTGCCGCAGTGGCAGATGAACCGCCAGGCGTTCCTGCTCTATGCGCTGGCGCGTTCCGGCGACCCGGACATCGCCCGCACGACGACGCTGTGGGATCGGCGCGAACAGCTCAGCCAGTACGCGCAGGCATTCCTCGCCATGACACTGCACCTGATCAACCCCGATGACAGCGCGCGGATTGATCCGCTGCTGGATGCGCTGGCGAGCAACGCGGTGGTCAGCGCGACGGGGATGCACTGGGAAGAGCCGCAGCGCGATTACTGGAACTGGAACACGGATACGCGCACGACGGCGATTGTGCTGATGGCGTTCACGCAGATTCGCCCGACGAGCGATTTGCTGCCCAATGCGGTGCGCTGGCTGTTGGTGGCGCGCACGGCAGACGCCTGGGAAACCACGCAGGAGACTGCCTGGGCGGTGATGGCGCTGACTGACTGGATGCTCGTCACGGGCGAATTACGCCCCGACTATACCTACACAGCAGCACTGAACGGCGCGGCGCTGGCAGAGGGCACGGCGTCACCCGCCAACGTCACCGAGACGCAGCGGCTGGTCGTGGACGTGGGCGACCTGCTGACCGGCGAGGCGAACCGGCTGGTCTTTGAGCGCAGCGACGGCGACGGCAGCCTGTATTACACCGCGCATCTGCGCGTGTATCTGCCCGTGCCAGAGATTGAGCCGCTTGACCGGGGTATCGTGCTGGAACGGCGCTATACGCTGTTCGGCGACGAGAGTCAGACGCCGATCACACAGGCACGCATCGGCGACGTCGTGCAGGTGCGGCTGACCATCATCTTGCCGAATGATCTGCACTATGCCGTGATCGAAGACCCGATTCCGGCAGGCGCGGAGGCGATCAACCCGCAGTTGGCGACCAGCCAGCAGGTGGGCACCCAACCGGAACTGAACCGCGACAACCCGTTCGGCTACGGCTGGGGCTGGTGGTGGTTCAGCGAAACCGAGTTCCGCGACGAGAAAGTGGTGCTGTACGCCACGTATCTGCCCGCCGGGACGTACGAGTATGTCTATACGCTGCGGATGGGCGTGGAAGGCACGTATAACGTCATCCCGGCAACGGGGCAGGAATTCTACTTCCCCGAAGTGTATGGGCGCAGCGCAGGCACAGTGTTTACCGTGCTGCCCGAAGCCGGGGAGTAGGCGCGGCGGGTTCACCTTGCGCCTCTGAACAGTCGTTGTAACCCGCCTGCTGGATGCATATTCAGTGGGCGGTTTTGTCTGGTGGCAATCTTCGGGCAGTCGTCTGCCAGCCTTTACACGCGAACCGGCTGCCCTGTGTTACGCTACATCTAATCAACCGCTGCGCTAGTATTAGGCAGTTGCCGCTAGAGGATGCTGCTGTGACCGACTCCACGACTACGAATCGCCAGTTCGGGCAGTACTGTGTGCTGGGCAAGCTCGGTGTGGATGACCTGACCAGCAGCTATCGGGTGCAGTCGCCCGCGGGCGAAACCCTGGCGCTGTGGCTGCTGCACAGCGAAATCGCGCGCCAGCCCCAGGTCGCGGCGCAGTGGGGGCAGGCAGCGGCAGACTGGGCGCGGCTGACCTGCCCGCACATCGTCCCGCTGCATGCGCACGGGCTGGCACCGCGCCCGTTTCTTGTGCTGCCACTGGTCGGCGCAGCGCTGGCGTCCCGGCTGGCACAGCCCACGCTGCTCAGCTTGCAGCAGTCGGCGCGGCTGCTGCGCCAGATTTGCAGCGGAGTCGAGTTTGCACACCAGCATGGCGTCGTGCATGGCGGGCTGTCGCTGGACACGGTGCTGGTCAACACCCACAACGACTGCCTGCTGAGCGGCTTCGGGCTGGCGTCAGTGCGTGCTGCTGCCGGTCTGCCGCCGAACAGCGCGCCGTTTTTGCCGCCGGAGGGGGGATGCAGCACAGCGGCGGATTTGTACGCACTGGGCATCCTCGCCTATCTCTTCATCACTGGCACATTTCCCTTTGGCGCTGCAACAGACGATCCGCACGCCGCGCAGGCTGCTGCCCTTCCAGCGCACCCCACCCGGCTGAATCCTGCCCTTTCCAGCGAGATGAACACTGTGCTGCTGCGCGCGCTGGCGCACAACCCGGACGAACGCTATAAGTCGGCGGATGGCTTTGCCGAAGCATTCGCCCGCGCGGTTGCCGGGTCACGACATACGGAAGTCGCCCTGCACCTCAGCAGCGCGGAAAGTGCCGCCGCCCCTGCCGCGCCGCCGGAAATGAGCGCCGATGCCTATTACGCCGCAGCGCTGGCAGCAGCGGGCAGCGAACAACGCCTGTTTTACCTGCGGCAGGCACTCGCGCTGGATCCCTGGCACGCCGGCGCGAATCGCGCGCTGACACTGCTGGAAGGCGACCAAACACGGTCTGCCGGGATTACCGGACTGCCACCCCGTGCTGCGGCTGCCGCCTCGCGCCGCACGCAGACCAGCGAAGTTCCGCAGATCGGACCCCTCAAGCAAGTCCGTCACCGGCGCAAGCGTACCGTGTGGACCTGGATCGGCATTGGTGGCACGGTGCTGCTGTCACTGACCAGCATGTTTGTGCTCATGCTTGTGACCGGCAGAGGCGGCGACCTGCTCAACCTGATCACCGGCAATCAACCCGTATCCGAAGTCGAGGGTACGCCGGTAGAGATGATGGCAGCCCCCGTGCGCGCGGTGCCGCCTTCGCAGACACGCCCGATGCAGTCCGACGATACTTTCAGCGATGCGCTGACCGACGGACATCTGCATGAATACACCTTCTCCGCGCCGCGCGGTGCAGAGGTGCTCATTGGCGTGCAGTTTTTCTCGGATACCGCGCAGAATGTGCCGCAGCATGTCGCGCTATTTGACCCGCAGGGGCGCGAGGCAGGCGGCGCTTGTGAACGCCAGCGGATCATTGACGATTTCACGGGCATCGGGCTGATCTGTCGTATATCACAGGGCGGGCAGTGGAGCCTGCGCATCTTTGGGCGGGAAGGGGAAAGCACCGGCGCGTATGCCGTGTCGATTGTCTTTAACTGAAGCGCTTGCCATTTACACACGGATTGCAAAACTTTAACAAGCATCGAGAAACATAAACAGTTTGCTGCCTGCGACAATGGTATGATGAATTCATAAGGATCTTGCCAGATAATCACGAGGATGCGGCGATGTCAGCACTGATGCTCGATACCTGCTTTGGACCCTATCGCCTTATGCAGCAGCTTGGCAGCGGCGGGCTGGCGGTCGTCTATCAGGCGGAAGACACCCGGCAGGGCGGCATCGTTGCGCTCAAAGTGCTGCACGAGACATTCGCCAGCAATCCTGAAGCACTGGCGCGTTTTGAGCAGGAGGCGCAAATCGCCACACGCCTGCACCACCGCCATATTGTTGGCGTCAGTGACTTTGGCAGCATTGACCAGCGCGCCTTTCTGACGATGACCTATATGCCCGGCGGCACGCTGGCGCAGCGCTTCGCCGCCCTGAACATGATCAGCGCGCAGCATGCCGTGCGTTTACTGCGGCAGGTGGGCAGCGCCCTGGATTATGCGCATCATCAGGGTATCGTTCACCGCGATATCAAACTGGACAATATTCTGCTTGACGAACGCGGCGACTGTGCGCTGGCGGACTTTGGCATTGCCCGCGCAGCCGAAACCACGCGCCTGACGCTGACCGGCACTATTCTGGGCACGCCGCTGTATATGGCGCCTGAGCAGGCACGTGCTGATATGCAGATAGATTACCGCGCAGACTTGTATTCGCTGGCAGTCGTCGCCTATCTGCTGGTGGTGGGGCAACTGCCGTTTATGGGCAGCAGTATGGCGGCGATCCTCTATCAGGTACTCAATGCTGCCCCGCCGCGCCCCAGCGTGGTTAACCCGCAGGTGCCCCCGGCAGCGGACGAGGTGCTGCTGCGCGGACTGGCGAAACACCCCGATGACCGCTACCCCTCCGCCGATACGTTTATTGAGGCGTTCGCGCGGGCGATGTCCACCGCTGGCGCAGCGCAGACGGTCGTAGACCTGCGTCCGACCACACAGATTGTCGGTGTGCGCCCGCTTATGACCCCACAGCTAAACGATGTGAGGGTCCGCTTCGACGAACGCACTGCTGACGATTGGTATGACGCGGCGGTCAAGACCAGCAACCGCGAACAGGCACTGTTTTACCTGCGCAAGGCACTCGAACTGGAACCGCTGCATGCCAAAGCCAACCGCGCGCTGGAGCGGGTGCAGGGCACACCGATCACAGTCCCACGTCCTGCCCCCGCAAAGTTGGCTCCTGCGCTGACCGGACCGCTGAAAAAGGTCAACCCGCAGCTCAGGCGTAAGGAGGATCCGCTTACGCTGGTCATTCAGTTAGGGCTGACCGTTCTGGTCGGACTGCTGGTGGTGTTTGTCGTCCTGGTGCTGCCCTACCTCAGTAACCTCTGACACGTGCTGCAACCCCCGTTTGACTTCCAGCGTACTCAGGGTGACAATACGTTCAGCTTAAGATTACGCGGGGAGTTAAGCCGTGACAGTTCAAGCAGCCCAGGATGCCCTCGAACGCGGCGATCGTGCCGAGGCACATCGCATCCTGTTAGAGATTCTCGAGAATGATCCACGTAACGAAGCTGCCCTGACCTTGATGCTGCAAGCTGCCGAGAATGATCAGGAGCGCCGCCGTTACGCGCGGCTGATTGTCATGACCGTGAACCCGCAGCATGCCGAGGCGCAGCGCATCTTGCAGACTGACCCGCCTGCTGCTGGCGCGCCTGCTTCCGGCAGGGGGGTAGCCCAGGATGTTGCGCAGGATGTACTCGGCGGACTGGTGGGCGGATTTTTGCGTTCGCGCGGGGTTCCCATTTCGCCGGGTACTACGCCGTTTGGTGGTCCGCAGACCTTTGCTTTTGGCGCGAAGCCGTCTCCGATAGGACAGCAGGGCGGTGAAGAAGGCGTCTATGAGATGCTGTGGGACTGCAAGTTCTGCGGCACGACCAAGCTGCTGGGCAAAACACATCGCTTCTGCCCCAACTGCGGCGCAGCGCAGGACCCTGCCGCGCGCTATTTCCCGTCAGACGAAGACAAGGTCGCTGTTCACGAGCATGTCTATGTTGGCGCTGATCTGATCTGCCCGGCGTGCAGCACACTCAACGCGGGCAACGCGAAATTCTGCCAGAACTGCGGCTCCCCGCTGGATAACGCGCAGGCAGCAAGCACGCTGGGACAGCGCGCGGCGGCGTCCGGGCAAGCATTCGTGTCCAGCGGTTCACGCGATATCGTCAAGGAACAGTTTGACACGGAGCAGGCGCGCATCGCTGCCGAGGAACAGGCGCGCAAGTGGCGTCAGCGCCGCCCGTACATCATCGGCGGTGTTGGGGTGGCGGTGATCGCCCTGATTGCGTTGTTTGTTTGGCTGCTGACGCCCAATGCCGCGCAGATCAGCGTGAGCGGGCATCACTGGGAACGCACCATCGGCATTCAGGAATATACGGCGCTGCGCGAGGGCAGTTGGGACGAATCCGTGCCGGGCGACTCGTACAGCCGCAGTTGCTATGAGCGCCAGCGCGGGTCGCGGCAGGTAGACACCGGGCAGCGCGAATGCACCAGCGTGCAGATTGACAATGGCGATGGCACGTTCCGGCAGGAGCAGCAGTGCCGCCCGATTTACCGCGATGAGCCGGTCTATGATACCTGGTGCGATTACACAGTGGATCGCTGGATTGACATTACCCCGGCGGTGACGCGCGGCACCAGCCTTGAGGATACGCCGCGCTGGGCAGAGGTGCGCCTGAACACCTGCTCTGGCACACGGCTGGGCTGCCAGCGCGAAAGCGGGCGCGTTGAGGCGTATACTGTTGAATTCACCGACACCAACAGCAGCGCGAACTACGAATGCACGTTTGACAGCGAAAGCCTCTGGCGCAGCTACAGCCTCAACAGCAGTTGGGACGCGCAGGCGCGGCGGTTGGGCGGGCTGGACTGTGACTCGGTGCAGCGCCCGTGAGCGAATGCAGCGGCAGCGCAGTGGTATTGTCTGCTGCCGCCAAGCACCCGATCACCACAGGCGTCCCTGCACGGCATCCGGCGTGACCTGCGCGTCGGCAATGGTCAGCAGATCGTGTGCAAGTGTGCGGAAGGTCGCGCGCAGCGCTTCCGGCTGGAGGATAACAAATTTCAGCCCGGTGCGTGCCATGAAGCGCGCCAGCCAATCCAGATTGTCGCTGTAGCAGCGCATCCACACACCGCGCGGGTGTTCGTCGAGCATTGCCATATCCGCCGGAATGAGGTCGCGCGCCTGTTTGAGCGTGGTCAGCAGCAGCAGATGCACCTCCCATGTACCGGGCATCCCGGCGATAGTATTGAGCAGGTGTCCCAGCGCGTCAAAGTCTGCGGGCGGGGTGAAACGGTCTTCCAGCAGGTATGCCTTCTGCACGCGATCCAGCCGGAACACGCGCAGATCGCCACGCAGGTGGCAAAACGCCGGGGCGTACCATGCCCCCGCATGAAAGACCAACCCGTAAATATCAACCGCCCGTTCGGTAAGGTCCTGCCGCCCGCCCATGTAGGTGATCCAGAGCTGCTGGCGGCTGTGCGCGGCGATGCTGAACAGCCCCAGGGTGCTGGTGTTTACGTTGGTGTAGCTGGGTAGGTCAAAATCCAGTGTCAGCACCGTTTGCAGCGCTTCGGCATGCTGGCGCAGTTCGTCGGGCAGCACCCGCGCGATCTTCGCCACCGCGCTTTCGACCCCCGGCGCAGAGGTCATACCCAGACGCCGCACCGCCACCAGCCCCAGAATGACCGCCATAATCTCCGGTTCATTGAACATCAGCGGGGGCAGCCGGAACCCCGGACGCAGGCTGTAGTAGCCGTAGCGCCCCTTTTCGCTGTCTACCGGAATGCCCATGTCGCGCAGCATAGTGATGTAGCGCCGCACACTGCGCACATCCACTTCCAGCCGTTCGGCAACTTCGGGTCCGGTGACACTGCCACGTGATTGCAGCAGTTCAAGCAGGGTCAGTAAGCGTGTTGTGGGGCTGTACATTGGCTCAACAGACTCTCATAAAACTCAGTTTCAATGAGGACTGAATCTATCCTTTTTGCGCTCTATAGTAAAGATAAGCATAGAGAGTGAACAAGAGGCGACCATGACTACAATAGACATGCTGCTGGTACAGGCAGTCCACCGTGACCGTGAACGCGCCGCCGGGAACTACCGCCTGGCGCAGCTTGCCCGCGCCGCCCGCCGCGATGCCCGCCGGGCAGCAGCAGCACAACCGCCGTTGTCCGCTGTGCAGGAGCCTGCCCC
>DAOTWP010000058.1:0-1709 GCA_034435675.1 Anaerolineae bacterium | reverse complement strand
GATCTGCGCGCGGGTTTTGGGCGCAGCCTGCGCTTCCTGCACCGTTTCCTCGCAGTAGTAGTAATACTGCATGTAGCTGTTGGGCAGCCGGCCATACTCCCGCGCCAGGCGAAACTGGCGCTTCACTCGGTCTGAGACATCAGCGCGGGCCATCACGGTGTCATAGTGGCGCAGCATGACAGCAATGCCATCCTCACCATTGATGGTGAAATGTGTGCTCCATGTGGCGTGATTCAGCCCGATGGACTCCAGTTCGATCTGCGCGTCGGGCAGCCCCAGCGCATGCAGGATTTTCTGCTGGTCTTCACGAGTCTGATCGCAGATGCTGATACACGGTACGTCGCTGAAATGGGAGACAGCCTCGGCTACGATCTGCGTCGGGTTGGTATAGTTGATCAGCACCGCGCCTGGCGCATACTGGCGCATATCGTTCACAATCGTTCTGATGACAGGCAGCGTCCGCAGGGCGAAGAAAAAGCCGCCTGGCCCAATCGTCTCCTGGCCGATTACGCCGAATTGCAGCGGAATATATTCATCCTGATGGCGCGCCTCGAATCCACCCTGGCGGAAGGTCGTCAGTACATAATCCGCGCCTGCGATAGCTTCCTGCTGGTGTGTGGTAGCTGTGATGCGCAGGTCAGCGCCCGCGTGTTCGATCAACCGCTGGCCGAGCCGGTGCACGATGGACAGCTCAGCTTCGGCGATGTCCATCAGGGCCAGCTCTGCGCCGGCAAAGGCGCTGGCATGGTGGATGAAAGCGTTAATCAGACCTGGGGCGTAGGCGCTGCCGCCTCCTATGATGGCAATTTTGAGAGCCACGTTTCAACCTCCGCAAGCGTGGGCAGGGCGCTCGTCCCGCCTGGGGCCGTCGTCGCCAGTCCGCCACAAACCGAACCATAGCGCATACACACCGGCAGCGGGTATCCCTGGATATAGGCATACAGGAACCCCGCGTCGAAAGCATCGCCTGCCCCGGTTGTGTCAACCGGTATGACGGGGATAGCGGGTGCGCGCAGCGGTGCAACTTCGTGGGAATACGCAGTCGCGCCGCACCCTCCCTGTTTGACCACAGTTGTACTACCATCGGGTGACGGCATCAGCATCTGTGCGGCTTGCGCCACTTCATCTGTCTGCGCGATATAGCGCAGTTCGGATTCGCTGGGCAGGAAAATGTCGAGTTCGTCAATCATGGCGCGCAGACGCGGATCGCGCAGCCCGGTTTCATCCCAGCCGGGATCCAGCGAGACAGTCATACCGGCGGCATGAGCAATATGGACGGCATCCGGCGTTTCCAGCGCGGCGAGAAAGCTGCACACATGCAAGTGCTTCGCCGGGTACTGACGCAGAATGCGCGCCAAATCGGGCGGGGCGGCGGGGCGCTGGAAGCGCGTGACAAAGGCCCGGTCCTGCGGGAACGACAGCGCAACGGTCACCTGTGGCAGCGGGTGCGGATGCTCACGGATCAACGAGCGATCAAGCCCCAGCGCATCCAGCAGGCCGCGCGCAATATGGCTGAGCGGGTCGCTGCCCAGTTCTGCGATCAGGCCCACTCTCGCGCCCAGGCGGTGCAGCCCGGCGGCGACAATCGCGCTGCCACCGATGGCGACAGTCAGATCATCGGCGAACAGCTCTGACCCCAGCGTTGGCAGCCCCGGCAGACCGGTGAAAACCAGGTCACAGAAAATCGGTCCATAGACCAGCACATCATA
>DAOTWP010000057.1:0-24710 GCA_034435675.1 Anaerolineae bacterium | reverse complement strand
CGGCAATGTGCATGGGCACTATAGGCGTGAAGTGCGTTTCGATTTCCCACGATTGGCGGCGCTGCGCGAAGCAGTCTCCGTGCCGTTGGTGCTGCACGGTACATCGGGTGTGCCGGATGCACTGGTACAGCGCTGCATTGAACTCGGCGTCACGAAGTTTAACGTGAATACAGAGGTACGCGAAGCATACCTCGCGGCACTACGTCAGGGGCAGTGCGATCTGCTCGATATGATGACCGGGGCAGTACATGCCATGCAAGCAGTCGTCAGCGACAAGCTGCGATTATTCAATTCGGCGGGGTTGGCTGACAGGCTGGCGACCTGACAACAACCCGCGCCGAACTCAGGCAACTGCCACAGACCGGTGCAGTGCCCCTGCCTATTTGACCGCGCCCATCGTCAAGCCATTGACAAAATTCTTGCGGATCGTCAGTGACATAATGATGATCGGCAGCATCACGATCATGCCTGCCGCCGCCATCTGTTCCCACATAATCCCGTTCACGCCGTTGGTGGTTGTCAGCGCGACCTGCATCGTCCGCGTGTCGCGCCCCAGGATGAAGGCAAACAGGAACTCGTTCCACGACATAATAAACGCGAACACCGACGCCACGATAATGCCGGGGCGGATGAGCGGAAATGCGACGTAGGCAAGCACCTGGACATCGTTGCAGCCGTCCACATAACCCGCTTCTTCGATCTCTACCGGCAGCGCATCAATGAACCCTTTAATCATCCAAATGGCATAGGGCAGCACAATCGCCATATTCACGATGATCAAGCCGCCGCGTGTGCCTAACAACGGTTCCCCGAAGACTTCCAGCGTGCGGAACAAGGTGAAGAACGGGATGGCGACAACGATGGCGGGCAGAAACTGCGTCGTGAGAATCCAGATCAACAGGGCGCGATTGCCAAAAAACCGGTAGCGGCTGAAGGCATACGCTGCCATTGTTGCTAACGGAATGGCAATCAGCACGGTTGCGGATGAGATGATGACGCTGTTCAGCACGCTGGGTCCCATGTCCAGTCCAATTGCCGAACGCTCCAGTTCCGTCCCCTCGTTGACGACAATGCTCGAATTGGACAGGATAATGCGATAGTTATCCAGCGTTGGCTGGAAGAAAATATCCGTCGTATAGGCGACTTCATAGGGCTTCAGGGAAGTGAGCGCCATCCAAACAATGGGCAGCAGGATGAACACGATGACGAGGAACAGGGTTCCTGACTCGAACACACGTCCTACCCATTTCCAGACCAGAGCGCGAATGCTGGTTGCCTCTTGCGTCGCTGCTGTTGTCATCTGGGTTCGATTAGTCCGGTTCATCGGCTTAATTCCCGTTATAGCTCGGCTTAAGCAGGTACATCACGTAGCCTGCTGCAAGCAAGGTCAACACCACAACCAGGATGTAGGAGAGCGCAGAGGCATAGCCAATATCTAACCCGCGCACAAAACCGACCTGGTGAATATAAAAATTAATCGTCTGCGTCGCCCGCACCGGTCCGCCACCAGTCATCGTCACGACCTGGTCGAACATTTTGAGCGAGAAAATCGTCTTGAGCATGACGATAATCAGGATTACCGGACGCAGCATGGGCAGGGTGATATAGGTGAAAATCTGCCAGTTGTTGGCGCCGTCAATGCGCGCCGATTCAAAAATGTGGGAATCGATAGATCCCAGAGCGCCAATGAACATCAGGGCAATGAGCGGTGCCCAGCCCCACGTTTCACTGAACGCCAGCATGACTAAAGCCCAGAACGAATCGCTTAACCAGACCAACTGGTAACTGATTGCCGGAATATCGCCAAAGGGTAGGGCATTCCAGATGCTGATGAGCGCGTTGAGCGGCGCAGTAATAAACGTATCAACCAATTTATCAAAGATGCCAAAGTTCTCATTAAGCATAAAACGCCAGCTGTAGCCCTTAAGTGCCGGGCTGATGGCAAATGGTAAAATTAAGATTGATTTTGTGGCACGCCGCCAGAAGCCTTCTTTTTGCAGCAGCAGGGCAATCCCTAACCCCATGATGACGGATAACCCGACGCTGATCACCGTGAACGAAAAGGTCACCACGACGCTGTTAATGAAGCGGTCATCCGAAAAGGCTTTGATGTAGTTATCGAGCGATAGTGCCGAAGCGTTGAATGATAGGAACGAGTCGCCGCCGACTTGAATAGCCCAATCCACCGGCTTGGTTAACTTGTAATCGTGGAAGCTGAAGTACAGCGCAGTCAACAGGGGGTAGGTAGTCGTCAGGGCGACCACCAGCAACCCCGGAGCCAACAGCAACCAGACAATCCGTTTATTTTTTCGCATAAATGGGGACCTGCTTTCAAATTCTGGTTTTATGTGCGAGATAGCATAGCAACCTCTACACAGCAGCACACTTGCCAGGATAGTAATCAGAAGCAAGGAATGGGGCATGTTCGCCATGCCCCATTCGGCTTTCTATCGGTCAGTCGTAGTAGCCGGCGGCGTCCATGACGTCACGGACATCTGCCGCTGCTGCATCCAGCACTGCCTGAATATCCGCATTCGGGTCAACCGCCAGTTGGTTGATCGCCTCAGCAAGGATCGGGATGATCTCTGTGTATTCAGGGATCAACGGAATGGTACGTGCATTCGCCAGAATGTCGGCAGCGACGTTGCCCAGGTTATTGAAGCGGGCATTGTAGTTTTCGTCGCGCAGCACTGAGGTCCGCACCGCAACATTGTTATCGTAGGCGGGATCGCCGGTTTCATTGGAGACGCCGCGCAGTTCAGTGATCGGGTGTGTCAGCCAGCGCAGGAATTGCAGCGAGGCATCAATATTTTCGGACTGTGCGAAGACACCGACAGGCCACAGATAACCATAGGAAGCGATTGAACCACCTTCCCAACCAGGGGCAGGGGCAATACCCGCATTGCCCGCGACTTCGGGCAGTGCCGAACCGAGCATGCTCGAATAGCGCCACCACCAGCCGACGTACATCGCCGCGCGACCATCAAGCACTTCCTGCCACGCATCGCCTTCGTTCAACGCGGTGGACTGCTCTGCGGTGTAGCCATCGCGCAGATAGCTCAGGTACTGGATCGTTGCTTCAACACCGACGGGACTGTTGAATACCGGTTCCCAGTTTTCGTCGAAGATGTCAGTACCAGCACCCCACAGATGGCTGTACCAGTTAAAGAGATTCTGATCCACGTTAAGCCCGTAGTACATCGAAATGGGCATCATATCCATGCCCGCTTCGCGCATCATCGCGCCAATGCGGCTGACATCCTGCCATGTCTGGGGCGGTTCAACGCCGAGTTCAGCCAACACATCTGTGCGATAATACAGAATCTGCGGGTGACCACGGAACGGCAGCCCGTAGATCGTATCTTCGCTGCCCATCATCGAGGCGCTCACATAAGCCGGGGAGTAGTCCGTCATATCAATGCCATACTGGGTCACAAAGTCATTCAGGGGATACAGGAAATCCCTGATATTCGTGCCCCAGGCATCGACCCATGCCACAACATCATAGTCTGTGTTGGGGTTGCTGGCTTCCAGGT
The DNA here is from genome assembly GCA_034435675.1 of Anaerolineae bacterium. Classification (GTDB taxonomy): domain Bacteria; phylum Chloroflexota; class Anaerolineae; order Aggregatilineales; family Phototrophicaceae; genus DAOTWP01. The sequence continues at coordinate 21,174 of DAOTWP010000057.1, read as the reverse complement.
ACAGCGCTTCCTGGAAATTGCCAAAGGGAATATCGCCCCATTCAACGGTGATGCCGGTCATCGGGGTGAATTCCTCTTCCGTCATCTTGTCCAGCAGGGCGAACTGCTGTGCTGTGTTGCAGCAAATCAGGAACCTGAGTGTGGTTCCTGCATACGGCGTACCGGTCTCGAGACCGAAGGTCGCCGGGTCCAGAATATCAGGATTATCCTGTGCCTGGATGCCCAGTGCCGTGACCACAAGAACGAAACAAAGAACCACTACAAACAATATTCGTTGAACTTTCATCGGTTCTCTCTCCTGTAGCCCCTGAAAAGGGTCACTACAACTAAAAAAACGATGTACTACACACTGCGATTGCGTACTGCATAGGTATTCACACTTACTTTAGCATATCCGCCCGTAACTTTGCAAATATCCACATTTCCGCTTGAATCACCGGCATTTTGCACCCAATTTCCGTGACAACCGGTCTGTCACGGCAGGTCAATTGTTTTCAGGGCTGTGATAGTTCGCGGCTTGATTGAATACGTAGTCAGAATTGATCGTGTTTCGCACGCGGTTGCGCGCGGTGCATGCACCAAAGACAACATCAGGGATGGTTCAACAGCGCAGTAGGCGGCAAATTCCCAGACCTGACACGGTCTTGCGTCTTCTGTGTCAGTTCCGTTATTGTTATCATATGGACATCATGCGCTTCGACTGGGTTTCCTGTAAGGTTGCCGGTGGTCGCAGTCGCACTTTCATTTGCTGCCATATGCCCTAAGACTAAAGGGAATTATGACAAAACGAGTAACCTCTATTGATGTAGCGCTGCTGGCAGGCGTTTCACAATCAACAGTTTCACGCGTGTTCAGTGATATGGATAAGGTGGCGCCGGACAAACGCGAACGTGTCCTGGCGGCTGCCAACCAGTTAGGCTATATCCCGAACGCAATTGCCCGGAGTTTGACGACGCAGCACACGAATATTATCGGCATTGTGATGGCTAACCTCACCAGCCCGTTTTATCCCTATGTGCTGGAGAAATTCCTTCAGCGCTTCCGGGAAATGGAAAAACAAACGCTGTTGTTCACCGCTGCCCCCAACCAGGATATTGACGACATCATGCCGCATATCATGCAGCACCGGGTAGATGCGCTGATTGTCACCTCCGCAACGCTCTCCACTGAAATTGCTGACAAATGCCTGAGCTACGGTATCCCGGTAATCCTCTTTAATCGCTATGTCCTTGATTCCAATGCAAATGCTGTCTGCACGGATAACGTTGAAGGGGGACGCAATATCGCCAACCTGCTGCTGGATACCGCGCACCAGAACATCGCGTATATTTCAGGTCAGATGAACGCCTCCACGAACACGGATCGGGAAAAGGGGTTCAGCGACCGGATGCGCGAGCGCGGCGTGACCGAGTGGCTGCGCGAAGAAGGCGATTTCACCTACCAGTCAGGCTATGCTGCGGCGCTGCGCTTGCTGTCCCTGGCGAATCCGCCTGATGCGATTTTCTGCGCGAGCGACAACATGGCGCTGGGCGCGATGGATGCCGCCCGCTACGGACTGGGACTGCGTGTGCCTGAAGATGTCTCGATTGTTGGGTTCGATGACATGCCCATGTCTGCCTGGCCCGCCTACCAGTTAACGACAATGGCGCAGCAGGTTGATGTTATGGTCTCCACGACCATTGATCTGATGCAGGAAAAAATCGAAGACCCGACCAGTAAGCCCGTGCTGCGGTTGATCCCCGGTCGTTTGATGATTCGTCGGTCGGTGCGCGGAATTGGTCCCGAAGATTAGGCAGCGGCGGATGCCCGGTGATCCGTCCTGTGTGCCCTTCCTGAAGCGGCAATCATACTGCCTGGTGTCCCCTGATGGCGAAACTGACCGATAAGCCCACCCTGATACTACTGCCTGGAACGCTGTGTGATGCGTCGCTGTTTGCGCACCAGGTCACGCACCTGGCGGATGTGGCGGAAGCGATCGTCGGCGATGTGAGCCAGTCGGACACGCTGGAGGCAACCGCGAACGACGTACTGCGGATTGCCCCGCCGCGGTTCGCGCTCGCCGGGTTGTCCTACGGCGGCATTGTCGCGCTGGAAATCATGCGCCGCGCCCCGCAGCGTGTAACGCGCCTTGCCCTGTTGAACACCAATCCCAGAGCTGCCGCGCCCGAAACCATCGCCCGCCAGCAGCGCTTCGCCGGGATGGCTGTGCTGGGCGAGTTCCGTGCCATCACAACCGATTTTCTGAAAGACCTCATGCTGCATCCTGACCACCAGCGCGACCAGGAACTGCGCCAAACAGTGCTGGCGATGGCAGAGCACATTGGGGTACAGGGCTTTATCAACCAGATACGGGCGCAGCTTGCCCGACCTGACAGTCTGCCCGAACTGCATCGCATCACCTGCCCAACGCTCGTCTTGACCGGGCGTGAGGATCAGGTCTGCCCGGTCGCCCTGCACGAAGCGATGGCGCAGCGCATCCCCGACTCGCGCCTGGTGATTATCGAACACTGCGGTCACCTGAGCACGCTGGAACAACCGGAACTTGTGACAGCGGCGCTGCGTGACTGGCTCACCGGAGCAGGTATCTGGCAGGCAGACTGAGCCGCCCCATTTCCACCCCCTGGCAGGCTGTTAACCCAGCAGAATCTGCTGCATGACCGCGAACTCGTTGAACAGGTGCCATTCTTCCAGAATCTTGCCGCCCCGGATGGTCAGTTGAGAAATGCCCCACATCGAGACAGGCTTGCCGGTTGGCTTGCCGTACAGCCCCGGACCGCGATGTGACCCTTCGATGCTCCAGCGCACGCTCACTTTGTAACCTTCGGCGTCGTTACCCAGCCAGTAGAGATGGTCAATCTGGTGGGCGAGGTTGGGGAACATGGCGAGGACAGACATGAAATAGGCGCGCACCTGCCCGGTGCCATACAGTTCCCGGTCTCCAGCGCCGTGAAAACGCACATTGCTGGCGTAACAGTCGTTGACTTTGCCGAGCAGACGCCAGTTCCAGATTTCGTGGAACGCCCGGCGCACAAAATCCTCCACGTCAAACCCCTGTCCTGTATAGGGCGGCAGTGTCGGCGGTTTGCCCAACCCCGGCAGGCGCTGCGGTTCGCCGGAACGCGGGTCTTTCATCCCGCTGAAGTCTATCGGTGGGGTGATTTCCCGCGCCAGCGTGAAGACATCCAGCCCCAACTGGCGCATGACCGATGTGGTATTGTAGAGTACCCATTCCTCATAGATTTCGTTTTCGATGGAGAGACAGTCCGCAATCACCCAGTAGGATACTTTCCGGTTGGTGGGGGGTCCGTAATGGCTGAAGCCGGTATTATGCCCGACTAGCACCGCGCGGTGCGAGGTGTGAAACCCGACATCCTCGCTGCCTGCCCAGATGATCTCGTCGGCGTAACCGCGCACATCGGGAAAGGCGTTGATCGTCATCAATGTGTTTTCGACAATCGTTTCCCGCCCGTGAATTACGGCGTAATCATCCATCACCCGCGAGTTGTGGCGGTAGTAGTCGTAGATCAGTCCGACGTTGTATTCTTCCCAGATGCGGTGTGTAATCCGCACGATATAGTCAATGATATCGGTGTAGTCCGCGTCAAAGCCTCTCATCGGCTGGGTGCGTTCGGTTTTGGGGTTCAGCAAAAAGCGGTCAGTACCGCCCTTATAGTAACTGTCTACCGAAATGGCAAAATCCTTGGGCATGTGCTGCCTGCCCAGGTTGTCGTTTGTCAGGGTCATCAGGGGTTTTGGTTGGTCGTCCATCGGTTAACACGCTTTCACTTTTTCAGGCGAGTACCAGCCGGTACTCCGTCAGGTCAAACTTTATCAACAAGGCGCATCCTGGCTGCATACACCACTCAGGAACGGCGGTCCCGGTACAGCGCACCGAGCGAGTCCAGAAAGGGGCGCGGCGTGCCGGGCTGGTAGATGTCGAATGTAACCGGCGCATCGCGGAAATTCTTCAGCACCTGTCCCAGCCGCAAAGTGCCGCGCTGGCGTGTGTAGCGCACCAGCTCAAAGTCCACCTCCAGCGCGAAGACTTCCTCCCCGCTGCCTGCCTCATAGAGAATGCGTCCTTCCGGGCTGCACACCATCGAACGCCCCACACCGCCGCTGCCCACGCCATTGATGCCCCACAGGTAGCACTGATTCATCGCCGAACAGGCGCGCAGGATACACAGTTCCAGTTCGCGGTCAATGGTGGTCGTCATGGTTGGCTGCAAAATCACCTCCGCCCCCAGCGCTGCCAGCGTGCGCGTGGTTTCGGGGAACCACAGGTCATAGCAGATGATGACGCCAAAGCGCCCGACCTGCGGCACATCGAACACCAGGAACTGATCCCCCGCCGCCGTGCCGTCCTCGTAAGGGTAAAAAGGGAACATTTTGCGATAGCGTCCGACCACTGCCCCCGACGGGTTGATCACCAGCGCGGTGTTGTAAATCCGGTCATCCACGCGCTCGAACATGGACCCCGGAATCAGCCAGATGCCGTATTGGGCAGCCAGCGCGCGCAATTCAGCCTCCAGCGGACCGGGCAGCGGCTGTGCATTGGCGAGCGTTGATCCCAGCGGTGCCAGCTCGCTGAAAACGACCATCTGCACCCAGGGATAAAACGCAGTGAGTTCCGCCAGTTTGCGTTTCATCGCGGGGAGATTACTCTCCTTTGTGGCAACATGCATTTGAACACCGGCGATTCCAAATGGGAGCATATGCACCAGCCCTTCTCAGCCCTTCTCAGGCGGGTCTCTGCGTTCAGCGTGTTCGGCAGGTGCCAACAGCGGACCGATGCGCCGTAGAGACGCCTGCTGCATAGGTCTTTGCAATGGTCTAGCCAATGGAATTGAACATTGCGTAACCTGCGCTACAATGATGTGAATACGTAATCATAGCGACTCTGCCACTCTAGATCAAGGAGACCAACTGTGAGCAGGCAAATTCTTAAAGCAGAAGTACCCGTCACCGAGGCAGACGTGCGTGAATTGCAGCAGACGGTTCAGGCGATTCTGGAAAAGGTGAAAAAAGAAGGGGATGCCGCGCTGCACCATTATTCCAAAAAGTTCGATAATTTCGATCCGCCCTCGTTCCGCATCACGGCAGAAGAGGCTGCCGAGGCGAGGAACGAACTGCCGCCCGCAGTGGTCGAAGAACTGGATTACGCCATTGAGCATGTGGGGGCGTTTGCCCGCGCTCAGCGCGAGAGCATGGTCGAGTTCGAGAAGGAAATCGCGCCGGGCATGAAAATGGGGCAGCGGATTATCCCCGTGGAGTCGGCAGGGTGCTATGTACCTGCCGGGCGTTATCCCTGTCTGACCTCTGCGGTGATGTCGGTCATGCCAGCAAAAGCAGCCGGGGTCAAGCGCATTATCGCCTGCTGCCCACCTGGTCCCGACGGCTCAATGAACCCTGGTATTCTGTATACCATGTGGAAGATGGGTGTTGACGAAATCTACTGTCTGGGCGGCGCACAGGCGATTGGCGCGATGGCTTACGGGACAGAAACGATCGCTCCGGTTGATCTGGTTGTTGGACCGGGCAACAAGTATGTTGCCGAAGCCAAGCGGCAGATTTTTGGTACAGTGGGCATTGATTTTCTCGCCGGACCGAGCGAATGCCTTGTGCTGGCGGACGAAACCGGCAATGCCGAATATATCGCGGCAGACCTGCTGGCGCAGTGCGAACATGATCCAAATGCGCGCGGTTGTCTGGTCACGACATCCGCAGCGCTCGCCCGCGCTGTGCTGGATGAGATTGAGGTGCAGCTCAAGCAGCGCACCACCGAAGCCACCGCCCGTGCTTCGTGGGAGAACAAGGGCAGCGTAATTGTTACCGATACGCTTCAGGAAGCGGCGGAATACGCCAACGAATACGCGCCGGAACACCTCGAAGTCCACGCGAAAGACCCGCGAGAAGTTATGGGCTGGTTGAAGTCCTACGGTTCCCTGTTCCTGGGTGAACGCACGCCCGAAGTCTACGCCGATAAGATCGCCGGTCCCAACCACATTCTGCCAACTGGCGCAGCCGCCCGTTATACTGGCGGATTGTGGGTGGGCATGTTCCTGAAGGTGATTACCCACATGGAAGTGGATGATTCGGCGTCGCTTGAACTGGCGAAATACACGGTGACGCAGTCCACTTTTGAGGGCATGGACGCCCACCGGCATGCGGCAGCGATCCGTGTGCGCGACCTTGAAGCAGCGCTGAAATAAATCACAGACAGCACGCAGGTTTAGCCACTGGGGCAGGTGATGGTTGATGGACAATCCAGCCACGTTTGTTCAGAACACGTTTAACGCCATCTGGAATCAAAAAATGGTCGGCATCATCTATGAAACCTGCGCACCCGGCGTCCGGGTGAACCGTTCCTGCCAATCAGAACTCTACGGGCAGGAAGCGCTGATCATCGAGATTGTCGAGCGTCTGGCGGCATTCCCTGACCTGCGGCTGACGATTGAAGATCTGCTCTGGCAGGGGAATGCCGAGCAGGGCTATCGCGTGTCGCTGCGGCTGCGGTTTGAGGGGCGGCATCTGGGCGTCAGCCGTTATGGGGCTGCAACGCAGCGCGAGTTCCAGCAAGCTGCCCTGATGAACGCGCGCGTCGTGAACGGGCAGTTTGTTGAACTGTGGCTGGCTGAAGATGAGCGCTCGCTCGTGGCACAGTTGGGCTATGATCCCCTTGATGCCATGTGCGCGCTGGAGGCGCTGGAGTCCTTTGCGGGCAGGAACACTGCACCGGATACCCCTGCCGCGGTGGGTGACCTGCGGCATGAGCAGTCCTCGCGCCTGTCGCTGCAACACATCGCTGCGCTGCAACTGAACAGCCCGGATGCGGTCCAGCAGGTGCTGTCTGCGCTGTGGAATGGGCGGCAGGTCGGCTTATGTGATCGTTTTTACAGCGAGGATTTCGCCTGTCATTGGGCGTCGAACCGGCAGTTAGCGGGGCGCGCTGGCTATCAGGCGGTGGTCCTGGCGCAGTTAGCCGCTTTCCCTGATCTCGCCTTCTATGTAGACGACCTGATCGAACAGCGCCGGGCGGATGGCTGGCATGTGGCAGTGCGCTGGACGATGCTCGGCACGCACGCCGGACCAAGCGCCTACGGCATTCCATCCGGCAAGCGAGGGTATCTCACAGGCATTAGTCAGTATGTAATCAAGAATCAGCAGTTTGTGAACGAGCGCACCGAATGGAACGAATTTCGCCTGATGCAGAGCATTATGTCGCGCCCGGTGGTGCCAGCGCAGCCAGCAGCCCATGTACTTGTGCAGAACGCTGCTGTGCAGAACGCTGCTGTGCAGAACGCTGCTGTGCACGATGGTGCTGTGCACGATGGTGCTGTGCACGATGGTGCTGTGCAAATTGAGGCTCTGAATGCTAAGGACAAAGACCGTGACTGAGGAAACACAACCTAAACCTGTTACATCGATCCCCGGAACCGACATCGGCAAGCTGATGAACCCCGGTACGGAACTGCGCCAGCCGATGCAGGGGTTCGACCCCGACTATGTGGACATCGTTGATTATATCATTCGCTGCACGCACAAAATCTGGGAAGAAGGCGCAGTCGGGCTGGTCTATACCCATTATTCGCACCATGCCACCATGTACACCGCCGACGGCTTTGTCTATGGGCGGGAAGACTGGGTAACGCACACGGTGCAGGCACAAGCTGCATTCCCTGACCGCAAGCCGATTGCCCATGATGTGATCTGGACGGGCAATGACCAGGCTGGGTACTACACCTCGCATCTCGTCAGAAGCATGGGCACCAATACCGGCTACACCGAATTTGGTCCGCCCACCGGACGGCGCATTGCGCGCTGGGGCATGGCGAACTGCCTTATCAAGGAAAACCACATTATTGCGGAATGGGTGATGGCGGACCAGATGGCGGTGATCATGCAGATGGGCTATGACCCCTATGCGCTGGCGCGGGAACATGCGCAACTGCCGCCACCGCCCGGCGCACGGAAAGAAAGTTACGGTGAAGTGGAACGTCTGCGCGGGCAACTGCCTCCGCCGGGGTTGGACAGGCTCAATGACATCCCGGTGGGGATCGAGGACCTGGTGCGCACCACGCTGCACGAACTCTGGAATTTGCGCATGCTCAACCGCATTCATGAACGCTACGTCGAAAACTTCGCCTGCTTCACCGTCCCCGAACGCTATCTGTATGGGCGCAACGAGTACCGCACGTTTGTCACGTCCATGATCGCGGCATTCCCTGACCTGGGATTCTTCATTGACCATCTGTGCTGGATGGACGACGGCAACGACTGCTACCGGGTAGCAGTACGCTGGAATCTGGTCGGGACGCATCTTGGTCCCAGCAAGTACGGAAAACGGACCGGCAAGCGGGTGCGTATTATGGGGACGAGCCATATCCACGTTCAGGGCGGCAAATTCGTGCAGGAATACTTCATCTTTGACGAATTCGCCCTGCTGAAACAGCTTTTTGCGCCGGATTAGTCACACAGGCAACATCAGCGCTGATGTTCGGTTCAGCACGCAGTCCGGTTGATCAACAGCCGCGAGCACACTGCCAGGATTAAGTCGAGTGCGGGACAAGGGGGTTGCCCCCCTTGGCTACCCCGCATGCTCATGGTTCTGAACAAGGGGCTTGTGGCGTTCAACCATTGAATACGGAACAGCGCCGGGTGCGTTCTGGCACGCTGCTGCTGCGTGGCGTCCTGTGTAGGGCTAGTGCCACCCGGCAAGCCGTGCCCGCGAAACCGTTTTCCGCAGCAGATTGTGAAACCGCATCAGCCCATTGTGCGCCACTTGATTGGTTTCCATAGGGGGGCATCCGGTAAATTACAGTCGTTTCCACGCAGGGGAGGTCTCAGACCCTTCCCCTACGGCAACGGGCAGTGTTTACCGGATGCAGCACTTAAAACTGGCTCCACAGGTGCTGGTTGGTCACTTCGTGGTGGAACTGCACCTCGGCGCGTTTGATGCGTTCGCCCAGCAGGCGTGGGCAGCGGTCTGCCGAAGCACGCTTGAGGTCCGCGTATTTCGCCGTCAGATCATCCCCCAGCATGCCCCGGATCACCTTGCTGCGCTGGAACGTGTCAATCGCAGCGTAGATGTTGTCCGGCAGTGTGTCAATGCGGCGCGACCCGCCGTTGGGCAGCGCGCCTTCCAGCCCCACGCGCAGCAGCAGGTAGATTGCCAGATACGGGTTGGCATCTGGCGCGATGGAGCGGACTTCGATGCGCGCCGAGCGTTCGTTGCCCAGCGGCACGCGCACCATGCTGCCGCGATCAATCGCCGACGCCTTGATCTGGTTCGGCGCTTCGTAATGCGGGTCAAGGCGGCGGTAGGCGTTGACGCTGGGGTTCAGCGCCAGGCAGACATCCAAACCCTGCTTAAGGATGCGCTGCACGAAGTCCCACGCGAACGGCGAAAGCCCGTCTTTGCCGCCCGCGTCGTAGAACAGATTCGTGTCGCCCTGCGAGACGGAGATATTCGTGTGCATGCCGCTGCCGTTCACGCCCGTGACCGGCTTGGGCAGGAAACTCGCCGTCAGATCCATCCGCTGTGCCACCTGCCGGCAGAGCAGCTTGTACAACTGCACCTGATCCGCTGCCGCCAGCGCATCGGTGTAAGAGTAGTTCATCTCGAACTGCGACGGCGCGACTTCGGGGTGGTCTTTTTCGTTAACAAAGCCCATCGCACGCTGCGCCTCTGCCGCCGCATCAATGAAGGCGCGCAGAGGATCGCCGGGCAGCGAATGGTAGTAGCCGCTGGTGGCGACAAACTCGAACGCCCCGGTTTCCACATAGCGCTGCTCGGCATGCCGCCCGCGAAACAGGAAGCCCTCGATTTCATTGGAGACATTGAATGTGTAGCCGTGCTGTTCGTACTGCTGCGCGGCGTAATGCTTCAGCACCGAGCGCAGATCGGCGGCGTAGGGGCTGCCGTCCTGTTCCAGCACCTCGCCAAAGACCAGCACTTTGCCCGGTCCAAACACATCGGCGGGCAGCCAGTAAAACGCTGACCAGTCGATGCCCAGCCGCAGGTCTGATTCCGCCTGCCGCGAAAAGCCGCGCACCGATGAGCCGTCAAAAGTCAGGTTGTCGGCGCTTCTCAGCAGGAATTTTTTGTCGTAATCAAGCATGTGCAGACGACCTTCGAGGTCGCTGAAGCACACCGTCACCGCCTTGATGCGCGTTTCATCCGTCAGGTAACGCATGCGCTCCTCGCGCAGGGTGTCCATCGGGACGCGCGTGACTCGTTTTGCCTTTGCTTCCAGATTAAGCTGTTCGAGCTGGTCGTAAGGGATAACCAGAAAGTCCCGCAGTGTGTCGCTCATAGGTTCCTTCATATTGGTGCAAGCATGTGAAAGGTTTGCAGCATGTGCCAGTCTGGCACACGACGGACAGAATACAGCGGGTGGGTTAGAGACGCAAGGGTGGGGCAGGGGCACGCCCGGCGGCATACCCCCAACACAGGTTAGTCGCCCGGTGTGACGGTGACCAGCAGCGCGTCTTTATCAACGGTTTGCCCCGCGCTGATATGCACACTGGCAACTACACCGGCAATGGTTGCTTTCAGTTCGTTCTGCATCTTCATTGATTCGAGGATGACGACGGTCTGCCCCGGCGTGATCTGTTCGCCCGGCTGCACGGCAACGCTGACGATCAGCCCTGGCATGGGGGAACGCACCTCGCCACTGCCGCCGCCCAACCCGCCGCGCCGCTGCGCCATCATCAGCGCGCGTTCGTCCAGCACCATGCCCTCGTAGAGCCGCCCACCCAGCAGCACATCTACCTTGTGCTTGTTTTCCTCAATTACCGCTTCAATCGAACGGCTTTCGGTAATCAGGGAATACAACGACTGCCCCAGTTCCAGAAAATCCACATGGCGCGGCTCGCCGTTCACCAGCAGCGTGCCATCGCGGGTAATCTCGATCTCAAACTGCTGGTCATTGATGATCGTTACGTAGCGCGTCACCTTTGCATCCTTTCATAACGCCCGATCCACTTCCAGTTGCTCGTATCGCGCTCTGGCGGTGCAACCACCTGCGCGGCAAGCTGGCGGCGGCGGTGGGCATACAGGGTCGCCGCGATTGCTGCCGTTTCCAGTTCGGCATGCGTGGCTGCTTCTTCGTAGGTGGTCCTGCTGAAGCGCTGCTCCACGAAGTTGATGTCGAATTGTCCGGCGATGAAGCTGAAGCTGTTCAGCAGGTTGAGGTGGAACGGAATGTTATGCTTCAAGCCCATGATGGTGTATTCCGCCAGCGAACGGCGCATCCGCAGCATTGCCTCGGAACGGGTTTCGCCCCAGCAGATCAGCTTGGCGATCATGCTGTCGTAATACGGCGTGATTTCTGCGCCGGCATACACGCCGCTGTCCACGCGCACACCCGGTCCTGTGGGCACGATCATCGTCGTGATTTTGCCTGTGGAGGGGATGAAGTTGTTGTAAGGGTCTTCCGCGTTGATGCGGCACTCAATCGCCCAGCCACGCGGTTTGAGAAAGCTCTCTGCCGGTCCCATCGGACGCCCACGCGCAATGCGAATCTGTTCCTTGACCAGATCAACCCCCGTGACGAGTTCGGTGACAGGGTGTTCGACCTGCAAGCGCGTGTTCATCTCCAGAAAGTAGAAGTTCTTGTCCTTGTCTACCAGGCATTCGATCGTTCCGGCGTTGAGATAATTCACCGACTGCGCGGCGGCAATCGCCATTTTGCCCATACGATCGCGCAGATCATCGTCCACAAAGCTGCTCGGCGCTTCTTCGACGAGCTTCTGGTGCCGCCGCTGGATGCTGCATTCGCGTTCGCCCAGATGAATGGTGTTGCCGTGCATGTCGGCAAGCACCTGGAACTCGATATGTCGCGCCCCGATCAGCAGTTTTTCAACATAGACATCGCCATTGCCGAAGGCGCTTTCTGCCTCGCGGCGTGCGGTTGCCAGCGCCGTGGGGAAATCTGCGGCGTTCTGCACCTTGCGCATACCCTTGCCGCCGCCGCCCGCCACTGCCTTGACGATCACGGGAAAGCCAATGCGCTCGGCTGCGCGGATCAGGTCGTCGTCGTGCATGCCCGGTTCTGTGCCGGGGACCACAGGCACGCCGTTCTTTTTCACTGCCTCGCGTGCAGACTGCTTATCGCCCATTGTGGCAATTGCCGCCGGCGTGGGACCGATGAAAATGATGCCAGCGTCGGCGCACATCCCGGCAAAGGTCGCGTTTTCCGCCAAAAAGCCGTAACCGGGGTGAATGGCGTCCGCGCCGGTTTGTTTGGCGGCGGCGATGATGCGCTCCATGCGCAGGTAGCTTTCACGCGGGGGGGGCGCGCCAATATGCACTGCTTCATCCGAATAACGCACATGCAGCGCAGCGCGGTCGGCATCAGAGTAGACGGCGACCGTTGGGATGCCCAGATCGCGGCAGCCGCGAATCACGCGGACGGCAATCTCGCCTCGGTTGGCGATCAGCACCTTATTGATTCGAGTGGATTGTTCGCGCATGGTGCCCCCTTACAGCGGAATATTGCCGTGTTTCTTTGGCGGGTTGTTGTCGCGCTTGTTGTGGAACACTTGCAGCGCGTTGATCAGCCGGGCGCGGGTTTCGCGCGGTTCGATAATGTCGTCAATGTAGCCGCGCGCGGCAGCGACATAGGGACTGGCAAACTTCGCGCGGTATTCGGCGGCGAGTTCTGCCTTGCGTGCCGCGCGGTCTTCCGCGCTGCGCAGTTCGTGGCGGTAGATGATCTCGACTGCCCCTTCCGGTCCCATCACGGCGATTTCCGCGGTGGGCCACGCCAGATTCAGGTCGCCGCGAATATGCTTGCTGCTCATTACGCAGTACGCGCCGCCGTAGCTCTTGCGTGTCGTGACGGTCAGCTTGGGCACGGTTGCCTCGCAGTAAGCGAACAGCAGTTTGGCACCGCTCATGATAATGCCGCTGTGCTCCTGGTCTGTGCCGGGCATATAACCGGGCACGTCCACCAGCGTTACAATTGGCACATTGAAGCAGTCACAGGTGCGCACGAAGCGCGCCGCCTTGATACTCGCCTTGATGTCCAGTACACCCGCCAGCACCATGGGCTGGTTGGCGACAATGCCCACCACATGCCCGCCCATGCGCGCATAGCCGACGACGATGTTCGCGGCGAAATTCTCGTGCACCTCAAAGAAGATGCCGTCATCCACCAGCCGGTTAATGATCTCTTTCACATCGTAGGGCTTGTTGGGGTTGTCCGGCACAATGCCGTCCAGTTCCGGGTCTGCGCGCAGCGGGTCATCGGTGGTTGGCATAAACGGCGCGTCTTCCATGTTGTTCTGCGGCAGGTAGCCCAGCAGTTCGCGCACCAGCAGCAGCGCCTGCGCTTCGTCATCTGCCACCAGATGCGCCACGCCGCTTTTGGTCGCATGAACACTCGCGCCGCCCAGCCCGTCGTGGGTCACATCTTCGTTGAGCACCTGCTTGACCACGTCGGGACCGGTGATGTACATGTAGCTGGTGTCTTTAACCATAATGATGAAGTCGGTCAGCGCCGGGCTGTATACCGCGCCGCCTGCGCACGGTCCCATGATGACGCTGATCTGCGGAATGACACCGCTGGCGAGGGTGTTGCGCAGGAAGATGTCCGCAAAACCGCCCAGGCTGTCCACACCTTCCTGAATGCGCGCGCCGCCGCTGTCGTTCAGCCCAATCAACGGCGCGCCGACCTTGATCGCCATATCCATCACTTTGCAGATTTTCTGCGCGTGGACTTCACTGAGCGAGCCGCCGATGACGGTAAAGTCCTGCGAATAGACGTAGACCAGCCGCCCGTCAATCGTGCCCCAGCCGGTAATCACGCTGTCGCCGGTGAACTTCTTGTCCGCCATGCCGAAATCCGTCGCGCGGTGTTCCACAAAGGCATCCAGCTCTCGAAAGCTGCCGGCGTCAAGCAGCAGTTCGAGGCGTTCGCGCGCGGTGTTGCGCCCTGCCTCGTGCTGTTTGGCGATTTTGTCTTCGCCACCCCCCGCCATGCTCTGCGCGCGTTTTTCGCGCAGCAGGTCGATTTTCTCTCGATCTCTGAAAATCTGTGCAACCATGCCCCAATAAACTCCTATTCTTGGTCTAAATGTGCGCGTTCTGCCCACAGCACCAGCACCACCAGTACGCCCAGCACTGCAAGGGCTGCCAGCAGCGCAAATGGCAGGCGCTGGCGGTCATAGTCTGCGCGGGCAAACAGCATCAGGCGCAGCAGCGTATACAGGGTAAAGCTGCCGAACACTATTGCTGCATATCGTACCGCATGACGGCGCTGGACTGCCAATCCCAGTGCTGCCGCCGCTGCCAGCAGCAGCCAGGCACCCCCGGCAACAAATTCCAGGGGCGGCAGCAGCCCCACCTGTGCTGCCAGTGCTGCTGGCAGTTGTAACACGCGCAGCGCCGAAACGCTCTGCTGAAGTGCTAAACCCACCAGCAGCGCCGCCAGCACCCCACGCAGCAGTCGAAGTCTTAACATCTTCGCTCCTGAGTCTTAACAATGCGTGCTGATTGTTAAATTTTGGCGATATTATCTTAACATGACCATAAAGTTGGGCTATACTACAAACAGCACCCGACGAATGTATGGCAGCACTGAAAGCAGGAAACCAGAAACATGGCACGAGTCTATGAAAAACGCATTACTCGTTTATCGGAACAGGTCGCACCAATCCTACCGGAAGATACCCTTGCAGCGGCAGGGCGAAAAATCCTGCGCCGTGAATTTATCAAGATGATCAGCCAGGAAGCCGGCGCCAGCACCGGCGCAGACATCGAACATGTGCATGATATGCGCGTGGCAATTCGCCGTATGCGCAGCGCCTTTACCCTGCTGCGCCCCTACTTTCAACCGCTGGCGGGCAATCCCTTTCGCCGCATGCTGCGCAAAATCGCCCGCACCCTGGGTGTTGTGCGCGATCTGGATGTGCTGATTGCCGATATTGAACATTATGGCAGCACGCTGGACGAGGCGGGCAAAGCCGCGCTGCAACCGGTGCTGGAACAACTGGATGCGCGCCGCGTGCTGGCACGCGAGGCACTCAACGCACTGTTCGACAGCAAAGCCTACCGCGATTTCGTCAAGAGTTTTGAGGTGTACCTGAGCCGGGAAGACAGGTTTGCGCCGGCGCAGGATGTCTGGGAACTGGAGCCAACCGAGGTGCGGCATCTGCTGCCCATGCTCGTCTATGACCAGCTTGCCCGCGTGCGCGCCTATGACCCGCTGCTGGAAAGCGCCATCGCCGAGATGCATCTGGACGTGTTCCACGCTATGCGCATCGCTTTCAAGCGCCTGCGCTATACGATCAGCTTCTTTGAAGACGTGCTGGGCGGGCAGGCGAGCAAATTCATCGAAGACGTGAAGCAGATTCAGGATTACCTGGGGCGCATGAATGATCTGCGCGTTGCGGAACTGCATCTTGAAGCGCTGTATACCGAAGGGCTGCTCAGCGGCGAACAGGCTGCGCTGCTGGAAGCCTATGTACAGCAGATGGCGCAGGAGCTGGAAACGCTGGTGCAGGGTTTCCCGACGGTCTGGTCGCACTTCACCAGCAAGACGGTACAGCGCAAGCTGTCTGCCGCGGTAATCGTCTAGGGACCTATCCACAAACCTGTTTTCCAGAACCAGGGGATTGTGCGCTTTAACGATTGAATACGGCGGACATGCGCGGATATGGGAGGACATGCGCTGCGCTTAGTCCTCCCCTACGAACTTCGTCCTCACCTACGAACCGCAGGTTGTGACGGGTGCGGACGAAGCGGCGGTCTGAACATTCACTCGTCATCGCGTGCAGCAGGGCGAAACATGTTTCGCCCCTACGGGGGAAATCTCGAATATTCAGATGGCTTCATGGGAGGACTGCGCGGACATGCGCGGATATGGGAGGACATGCGCTGCGCTTAGTCCTCCCCTACGAACCGTAGGTTGTGTAGGGTGCAGACTAAGGGCGCCTGCGCCCGCATGTCCGCCCAAACTTCGTCCTCACCTACGAACCGCAGGTTGTGACGGGTGCGGACGAAGCGGCGGTCTGAACATTCAATCGTCATCGCGTGCAGCAGGGCGAAACATGTTTCGCCCCTACGGGGAAATCTCGCGGGATTGTTTTCGGTAGGGGCGGGTCTCAGATCCGCCCCCTACAGCCGACATTTTCAATTTGCCTGTACTTAGCCACCCCGCTGCGGCGCGCATATCGCCATGTACTCGCCGCCGAGACACCCGCTGTGCCGTGCTCCTTCACAAACAGTGCGCAGCACGGGTATACTGCGCAGGCGATGAGCGAGCATTCGCAGAGGAACACAAACGCATGGCTGGAAAACTGAATTCGATGCGCCTGCTGGAGCAGCACAACATCCCTTACGAGGCGCTCACCTATCCCGACACGATCAAGGACGCAGAGGAAGTTGCGGAGGTGCTGGGCGTGCTGCCGCTGCTGGTCTACAAGACACTGGTGGTTGAACCTGCCGAGGGCGGCAAACCGCTGCTGGTGCTGATTCCCGCGCCGCGCCAGCTCGACCTGAAGCGCACAGCCGCCGCCGCCGGGCTGAAAAAAGTGCACATGGCAAGCCACAAAGACGCCGAAGCCCTGACGGGGTTGAAGGTGGGCGGCATCAGCGCGCTGGCACTGACACACAAGAACTGGACCGTGTATCTCGATGGCACCGCCACCCAGCAGCAGCATATCTATGTCAGCGCCGGGCAGCGCGGCACACAACTGCGGGTACCGGTGCTGGGCTTGATGCAGGTCACGCGCGCCCGGGTTGCCGATGTCAGCACTGCGCGGAACGACGCAGAAGGGTGAAGGCGCGCCCCGGCGTGCCCGCACCCTGGTGCATGCCGGCGGTCAGCGCGACATCACGCGCGCCAGTTCAAAGTAATGTTCGCCAATTTCGCGCATACGGGTGGTGACTTCTTCCAGCGGCAGCAGCGCCATCTGCCGCCCGTCGCGCCCGATCATCTTGCCACTTTCGCCCTTGACCAGCGCTTCGACTGCCGCAACGCCCAGATTAGTTGCCAGCAGGCGGTCATAGGCAGAAGGGCTGCCGCCGCGCTGCACATGCCCCAGAATGGTGATGCGCATCTCAAAGCCGACATTCTTCGCGTTGAGGTAATCCGCCAGTTCGGTGGCTTTGTACGGCGCGCCTTCGGCAATTACGGCGATGGCGTGTGATTTGCCGCGAATATAGGCGTCTTCCAGCAGGGTGCTGATTTCGTCCATGCTGGGCGCGCGCTCCGGCGTGATGACCACTTCCGCCCCGCCCAGAATCGCGCCCATCAGCGCCAGATAGCCGCAGTTGCGCCCCATCACTTCGATCAGAAAGGCGCGGTTGTGCGAGGTGGCGGTGTCGCGCAGGCGGTCCAGCGCGTCGAGGATCATGTTCAGGGCGGTGTCTACGCCGATGCTCATGTCCGTGCCCCAGATGTCGTTGTCTATGCTGGCAGGCACGCCGATGACCGGAATGCCCAGCTTGTGCAGCGCCAGCGCCCCGCGCAGGCTGCCATCCCCGCCGATGACAATCATGCCTTCAATCTGGCGTTCGTTCAGGCGGCGAATCGCTTTGCGCTGTCCCTGCGGGGTCTTGAATTCCTCGTTGCGCGCGGTCTGCAAAATTGTGCCGCCGCGCTGCAAAATACCGCTGACCTCGCGGCTGGTCAGCAGTTCAAAGTCGCCAGACAGCAGCCCGGTATACGCCTGCCGAATTCCGTAGACCTCAATCTCGTGTTCAATCGCTGACCGGACTACCGCGCGAATGGCGGCGTTCATGCCCGGCGCATCTCCCCCACTGGTCATGATGGCGATACGTTTCATCACAACGTGTTCTCCTTGACGCACTTTGGTCGTCCACACGCAGCAGTTTTGCACGGAAGTTTGGCA
Source organism: Anaerolineae bacterium (assembly GCA_034435675.1). GTDB lineage: Bacteria > Chloroflexota > Anaerolineae > Aggregatilineales > Phototrophicaceae > DAOTWP01. The sequence goes on along the minus strand of DAOTWP010000057.1, from coordinate 3,312 downwards.
GTTCTCCTGACAGCAGCCCCCTGCCGCTGCGTATTGTAGTCCTTTCGGCGACCAGCGCAACGGGATTCACCGGGATTTAATCTTCTCTCACCCTGTTTGCCCAGTCGCGTCAGTCCTGTTAGTCCACTTAGTCCACACCCCTAGGGGTGGACTAAGTGGACTACGGACTAGCGCAGGGGTAGGCAGCGGACTAAGAACGCGGCTGACCGTGCCTGTGTTGCCACCGCGCCATTTTTTCCCAAAACCCCCGGATGGTGTACACTGGTTTCAACGCCGTTAGAGGACATTACCAGATGCAAAGGGTTGTGTGATGGTCGAACAGTGGGAATACCTGACGCGCTTCTTGGAGGCGGAAGTCACCAAAGAGGTCAAGGAATATCTGAAGCAGAACTTCGCCGTCAAGCGCCCGCCGCGCTTCACGCCGGAGTCCATGATCCCCGAACTGAACGAGTTAGGGGCACAGGGCTGGGAACTGGTGCAGATGCAGCCGGTGGCGAAGGTCGGCAGCAAAGGCAATGTGTTCTTCAGCGGCGAAATCCCCAAATGGAGCAATGTCTACTTCTGCGTGTTCAAGCGCCGCAAGCCCGTGCCTGCCCAGCCACCCGCGCCGCCGCCTGCCTATGCCGCCACGCCACCGCCTGTACAGCAGCAGGTGCCACAGCCCGCGCCCTATCAGGCGCCGCCACCTGCACAGCCCGCCGGACAGCCACCGCAGTATACGTCGCCGCACGCGACGAGTGACGCTGCCGAATATGAGTCTACCCAGTTAGGGGAACCCACAGCGTCCCCGGCGCAGCGGCTCGGCGGTCTGCTGGAGCAGGATCGCGCAGGCGGACAGCGCCCGTCACAGGGATAAATCATGACCCAGGTGGTGTTGATAACAGGAGCGTCCAGCGGCATTGGTTATGCAGCGGCGCTGGCTTTTGTGCGGCACGGGGCAAACGTGGTCGCCACTGCCCGCCGTTTGGAGCGTTTGCAGCAGCTTGCCGCCGCGGTTGACGCGCTGCCTGCCCCGCATGGCGACCTGCTGACCGTGCAGGCGGATGTCAGCCGGAGTGACGACATGCAGCGGGCGGTGCAGCAGGGGGTCGAGCGCTTTGGGCGGCTGGATGTGCTGGTCGCTAACGCCGGGGTGGGGCAGCGCGGGGCAATTGCCGATGCCGAATGGGAGCATCTCGAAACGCTGCTGCGCACCAACATAGACGGCGTTTACCACAGCGTGCGCGCGGCAGTGCCGCAAATGCGCACGAGCGGCGGCGGGCACATTGTCATCGTCTCGTCAATCGTTTTTAATCTGGTGTCGCCCTATGCCGCCACCTATGCCGCCAGCAAGGCGTTCGTCAGCAGCATCGCCGCCAGCCTGCGCCTCGAACTGGAGCCGGAGCATATTCGCGTGACCGATCTGCTCGTTGGGCGCACAGAAACGGAGTTCAACCAGAACCGGCTGGGCGAACCGGGCTACAGCGCGTTGATGTCGCGCCTGCCGGTGATGCAGGTGGATTATGTGGCTGAACGCATCGTGCGCGCTGTCGCCAGCCGCAACAACAGCCGCTTCACGCTGCGACTGTTTGACCGGCTGGTGGTGCTGGGCAATCTGCTGATCCCCAACGTGATTGGGCGGCGGGCGCTGCGCCAGTACAAAGTGTGATCGTGCAACGTGGGAAGAACCTCAGACCCGCACCGATGAGAAACAACCGCGCGAAATTCTGTAAGTGTAGCTGATGGCTAGCCCGTGAGGGGGACAAGTAATGCGCAAACGCAGCAGGCTTTGGCTTCTGCTGGTTGGGGTGATGTGCCTGCTGCCGCGCAGCGCCGTGCTGGGCGCGCAGCAAGACCTGCCCACCCTGCTCTATGCGGCGGTGGATGGCGGCGAACTGTACCTGACCCGCGATCTGGGCGGGACGCGGCAGGGGATTGCGGATGATGCGCAGGCGTATCTGAACATTGTCTGGGATCCTGCGACGCTGTTTCTGGCATTCACGATGCTCGATGACCGTGCTGAGTTTGTGTTGGGGCTTACGTATAACGATGGATACGCTACGTGGGTCGTTGATCGCGGGGTTGAGCCGGGGCTGCCGCCCAGCTTTTCCACTATTGGGCGTGAACTCACCTACGCCAAAACAACCGGGACCGGTGCGGGAGAGATGCCGACAGCGCAGATCTACACGCTGCCGCGCACCGGGGGCGATCCGCAGCTTGTCGGGGCAGTTCCTTACCTGACGGGGTGCGGCGGTGGCGGGCTGAACGCCATTGAGCAGGTTTACTTCCACGAGGCGGACGCCGCGCCAAAGATGGGCATTCATCGGGGGGTGCTGCACTTGACGCCCTACGGTATTGTGCACAGCAACAGTTGTATCGCTGTCACGACGCTGCTGACCGACCCGCAGACTGGCGCAAGCGTCGAACTGGGCACCGACCTCAGCTATGTGACGGTTTCGCCTGATGGCACGCGCGCCGCAGGTATCAGCGGCGGGTGGTTAACTGTTGTTGACCTTGAAACTCAGCAGGCGCAGACGCTTGAAACCCGCGTGATGCCGCACAGCCGAATTATCTGGTCGCGGGACGATCCCAATGTACTCTACTTCAACGGGCGGGTGACAACTGCGAAGACGCTGCCGGTCAGCGCGGAGCAGCGCGCGGCGTTTGGCGCGGCTATCGGCGATATGCCGCTGACGGTTTATGACAGTATGATTGTGCGCTACAATCTGGCGACAGGCGACGAGACCCTGCTGTATCGCGGCGAAGCCTATGCCATCGGGCGGATGTATCTGACGGATGCCAATGAGCTGGTGTTCAGCCAGATCAACACCCCTCGCGCGTGGTTTGAGACGATGCTGGCGGGCACAATCACGGCACCAACTGATGGGCAGGACTACCTGAGTGTGTCGCTCATGCGGCTTGATCTGACCAGCGGCGCGGCGCAGCTTGCTGTGCCCGATGTGCGCCAGGCGACGCTCAACCTGAACGCGGCTTTCGGATAATGACCATGACCCCTGTACACGAACTGCAAAACCAGCACTGGCAGGTGGGTGTGCTGCCGCAAACGGGCGCATCGCTGGCGTTCGGGCGGGTGCGCTACAGCGGCACATGGCTGGATGTGCTGCGCCCCACGCCGCAAGCCGCTTACGGCAGTTCCAGCAAGTGCAGCAGTTTTATCATGCTGCCCTGGTGCAACCGTATCCGCGAGGGGCGGCTGGTGTTCAACGCGCGCAGTTACCCGCTTGCCACCACGCCGGACGACGGCACGGCGCGGCATGGCGATGTGCGCAATCGCCCATGGGCGGTGCAGGCGGCAGACAGCGCGCAGATACG
>DAOTWP010000056.1:0-6031 GCA_034435675.1 Anaerolineae bacterium | reverse complement strand
ACCCGCGCCGAACCGCCGCCCACCCGCGCCGAACCGCTGCCGATGCTGTCTATCGCGCTGATTTACGGCATAATCATGCTGGCGATGATCGCGCTGTATCTTGCGCCGGTGCAGCTGCCCTATTTTCTGGAGGCGCTGGGCAGCAGCGGTACGGAAACCGCCATCGCCATCAGCGCGATCACATTCTTCGCCGCATGGTCGTCGCTGCTCTTTCGCTGGCTCAGCGTGCGGCTGGACGTGCCAAGTATCCTCGCGCTGGGGCTGCTGCTGTTTGGCATTGGGTTTGTGATTCTTGCCGGGGCGAACAGCTATGCGCAGGTCTTCATCGGGCTGATGATCAGCGGTTTTGGGCTGGGGCAAAGCAACCCGGTGCTGATTCTGTGGCTCAGCCGCATCGCGCCCGAAACAGCACGCGGGCGGCTGATGGGCGGGTTGACGATGGCGCTGTTTCTGGGGCAGTTTCTGTCGCCGCTGGTCAGCGCGCCAGTTATCGCCGCCAGCAGCCTGAACACCATGTTCGCGCTGGCAGGAGCAGCGCTGCTGGGGCTGGCAGCGCTGGTTATTGTCGCAGGTCGGTTCGCGCTGCGGGGGCGCAGCTCCACGCTTGCTGTGCCCGCCAGCACAGGGGACTGAGCCGCTCACCTCAAGCGCTGGTAGTATAACGTTCAATCAGCCGGACCGCGTTACCTACGCCGTCCTCCGCCCGCAGCTTTTCGCCCAGCGCTGCCGCTTGCTGGATCATTGGCGCATGTGTGGTTGCCACCCGAAGTGCATAGGCGAGGTTGTCCGCCGTCACACGGTTCTGGTGGATTGGCTGCGGACCCACCCCGGCGCGCAGCACCTGCTGCCCCCAGAACGGCTGGTCGCCAAAGTAAGGCAGGATAATGCTCGGTTTGCCCGCGCGCAGCCCCGCCGACGTCGTGCCCGCGCCGCCGTGATGCACAACAGTTTTCACACGCGGGAACAGCCAGTCGTGCGGCACGGAGTCAATCTGGAACACGTTGTCCGGCAGTCGCAGATGCTCCACGCTGCCCCACGCCGTCACGAGGATCCCACGCTGCTTTGTCTTGCGCAGCGCCTCAACACTTGCGTTAATCAAGCGTGCGTAATTAGGGTTGCCCGACAGACTGCCGAAGCCAATGTACACCGGCGGCTCATCCGCATTGAGAAAATCGACCAGCGCCTGCGGGGGCTGCCAGTGATCCTGCGCATCCAGAAACCAGAATCCCGTCAGATGAATGTGTCCTGCCCAGTCTGTTGGGCGCGGCACAAGCTGCTCGCTGTAGGCAAACAATGACGGCACTGGTTTGTCGGCAAGGAAACGATAAGGGTAGGACAATGGGCGATTGGGCGGCAGCCCGTGCGCCTTCCGCCAGGTGTTGAAGTAGCGCCGGAAGGTCTCCTGCTGCACAATTTCGTAGCCTGTGAAGCTCATGTAGTTGTACAACCCGCCGAGCGGCAGTGGGGGTAGCATAAACATGGTCAGTTCGCGCGTGCGCTCATAGGGATACAATGCTGTGCGCAAATAGGGCACGCCGCGTCGCTCGGCTACATGATAGGAGAACACGCCAAAAACATTGGGGATATAGACATCCGCATCCTGCGTGGAGTCCCAGAAATATTCCATCGCCTCGTGGATCATCGGCTCAAAAAAGGTCAGCCATGCCTGCGCGAACTTCACCGGATTCTGCCCCGCCGCCATCAGATCCTGAATGAGTTGGGTCGCGTCGCCCCCCAGCGCCAGAAAGTCCAGTCCGTGCGATTTGACGAAGGACTCAAAGTTGGGGTGGCTTGCAATCTGCACGCGGTGCCCCGCCCGCGCCAGTCCCATGCCCAGCGCAATATACGGCTGGACATCGCCACGTGTGCCAAATAACAGCATTGAAATGCGCATACAGTCCTCCGTGTCTCAGCAACGAATTCACTCTCTATCATTGTCCAGGTCGCACGCGAGGAACCAGTGAGGAAAGAAGCACAATAGGCAGGCGATTGTCACTGGTGCTATAGTAGAGGCGCAACGCTGTACGAACTGATCCGAGTGCTGGATTTGCCCTGAAACCATGCGGACGACAAAACCGACGCTGCTGCCCCTGACATTCCTGCTGTTGGCTGCACTGCTGGCAAGCCTGCTCAATGGCTGTGTGGGCACCAGCAGCGCGTTTCAGGTGATCCCTACCAATCGCCCGACTGCCACCGCGACCTTTACACCGACGCCGACGCGCACGCCCGGCGTGGATGCCACCCCCACCGCCCGCCCCACGGTTGACCCGCTGCTGGCGACGTTTGGTCCCACGCCGACCAGCATACTGGGCGCAACGGCAACGCCGAACGCCGCCGCGCTGAACACCACGCCGACCCGCGTGCCCAACCCCAACGCGCCGCGCATTGAATTCTTCACGGCGAATCCGTCGCCGGTTGCGCCGGGCGACACGGTGACGTTGTTCTGGTCGGCGCGCAATGTCAACAACGCCGTGATTGACCGTCTGGACGATACCGGCGCGCGGGTGCAGACGTGGAATGTCTCGCCGGATGGCAGCCTGCCCATTTCGACGCGCAGCAGCGAACGCGGGCAGCTCGCGTTTGTGCTCAGTGTGGGCGAGGGGGCACTGCGCACGCAGCAAGCGCTGATCATCCCGCTGCAATGCCCGGTGACGTGGTTCTTCCAGCCCGCGCCGGATGACTGCCCGGATGATACCGCCGAACCCGACACGCTGATTGAACAGCCCTTTGAGCGCGGGCGCATGTTCCACAGCACCACGCGCAACCGCGTTTATGCGCTGTACAACGATGGGCAGCAGCCCGCGTGGTTCAGCATCGAAAACCGCTTTGACCCGGAAACCGACCCTGCCCGCGCGGAGAACTTCCCCGAACCGCCGGGACTGTTCCAGCCCGTCGAAATTCTCGGCTTCGTCTGGCGCGGCAGTGATACCGTGCGCAACCGGCTGGGGCTGGCAACCCTGCCGCAGACGCTGTATCAGGGCTTTGTGCAAACCGCCACTGTTGACGGCAGTGAGGTGCTGTATGTCAGCAGTGCCGATGCCACTGTGCTGCGCCTGCTGCCAGAACGCGCCGGATGGGAGATCATCGGCGCGCCGTGAGCCTGGAAACCGCGCCCGGAAGGACCAGCGAGACACGCGGGCAGCCCACTGGCAGCGCGCTCACGCCACGCTTAGACCGCGCTCACCCCTGTGGGGCGAAATCTGCTACAATGGGCGGCGTTGCGAAGTAGTGGAGCATTATTCATGCTGAATGAACCCGGAACGTCCCTGAGCCGCCCGCTTGTGCCGCTGCCTGCCATCGAAACCACCGCCGTGCCCAGAGAAACCAGCCAGCAGCGCGACCTGCGCGAACTCGTCGCCAGTGTGCTTGCCATCGAAACCGAGCGCTTTGAGCCAACCGATGAGGAGCAAAGTGGTCTGCTGCTGATGGTTCACCCGGAAAGCCGGTTAGTGGCGACCTTCGAGGGGCGGCTGCTGCTCGATTCCGAAGCGGCATACACGCAGTTGGATGCCCTGTGCCAATCGCAGGATTACCTGCCGCTGTTCCGCGAGGAGCGCGTTGAGCAGGCGGCGACGGCGCAAACCGGGCTGGGCATGGGCACGCAGCCGGGCAGCAGCAAGCATGTGGTCATGATCGTCAAAGGACGCTTCAACCCCAAACCGCGCCCCTGGTGGCCCAACCTGCTGCTGTTCCTGGGCACCCTGTTCAGCGTGCTGCTGGTGGGCATGTATCAGGGCATTTCCGAGATTGCCAACACGAATCAGGCGGCGGGCGAAGCGCTGGTCAACAACGGGCTGGTGGAAATCTGGCGCGGGCTGCCTTACGCGCTGGCGATTATGCTGATTCTGGGCGCGCATGAACTGGGGCACTATTTCGCCGCGCGGCGGCACAATCTGGCGGTTACACTGCCTTACTTCATTCCCTTTCCGCCCCCGCTGAGTCTGTTTGGCACGCTGGGCGCGTTCATTCAACTGCGCCAGCCGATGCGCAATCGCAAGATGCTGCTTGATGTGGGCGCGGCGGGTCCGCTGCTGGGGCTGGTCTTTGCCATTCCGATTCTGTTCATCGGGCTGGCGACATCGCCGGTGATGGACATCAGCCAGGAAACACAGTTGTTTTTCGAGGGCAATTCGCTGCTCTACGCCTTTGCCAAGTTCGTCGTCAAAGGGCAGTTCCTGCCCACCGCCACCGCCGATGTGATGGTCAATCAGATTGCGTGGGCGGGCTGGACCGGGCTGCTGGTCACAGCGCTGAATCTGCTGCCGCTGGGGCAGTTGGATGGCGGGCATGTGCTCTATTCGATTATCGGAGATCGCGCGCGACGGCTGTATCTGCCGCTGATTGTGACCGTGTTTGGGCTGGCGGTGTTTGTCTCGGAGGCATGGTTCTTTATGGCGATTCTGCTGCTGCTCTTTGGGCAGGTCTACGCCGCTCCGCTGGATAACATCACAGCGCTGGACAAACGGCGGCGCGGGCTGGCGATTTTCACGCTGGTCGTCTTTGTGCTGATCTTCACGCCCGTGCCCTTCACCGTTGTGGATCGCAGCCTGCCGGACGCTCTGCCGCCGGGCACAGTGCAGCAGGTGCCGCAGTTGGTACTGCTGGGCGTGGGGGCAGCGCTGGTCTGGCTGCGCCGCCGCCGGGTGTGAGGGCGTGGACGACGATGCATGTCTGCCATAGATCAATGTGAACCTCAGGTAATTGATGCCCTGCGCAAGAGCGGTTGGATTGTTCGCGAACAACCTTATCCCATTCGCCGTATCGGAGAGAAGGGTTACGTTTATCCTCATCGAGAGGACACTGCCGGCGTTGTGGTACTGGCACGTCTTGCAGGTGACTTCATCATCATTGAAGAGGATACGACCGATCGCAAGTTGGTTGACAGCCTGTTACAGCAGGGCATCTCACGCGAACAGATCATCCTCGCCTATGAAGGTGAAGCCGTTTCCGAATCGTCCTGATGCGCAAACAGCAGCAGCGGGGCTATCCCGCCAGCCGCGCCGCCAAGCCCGAATAACGCTCGGCAACCTTGTTGTTGTTGACCGCCATATACAGTGCCTTGCGGCTGCCCACCAGCACGACCATTTTCTTCGCCCGCGTCAGCGCCGTGTAGAGCAGGTTGCGCTGGAGCATCATGTAATGCTGAGTCAGCAGCACCATGACCACCACCGGATATTCTGACCCCTGGCTGCGGTGCGTGCTGATGCAGTAAGCGTGAATCAGGTCATCGACCATCGACTCGTCGTAAGTGATAAAACGCCCGTTGAGCGCGATTTCAAGCTGGTCGAACTCGTAGTCAATCGCGTTGACGAAGCCAATGTCGCCGTTGAACACATCCTCATCGTAATTGTTGCGCGTCTGCATGATTTTGTCGCCCACGCGGAATACGCGCCCGCTGACGCGCTTTTCCGCCTGCCGTCCGCGCGGGTTGAGCGCTGTTTGCAGGCGTTCGTTGAGCGTATGCACGCCCGCCGCCCCGCGATACATCGGCGCGATCACCTGCACATCCTGCATCGGGTCATAGCCAAAGCGCGAAGGGATACGGTTGCAGACCATGTCCACCACCAGATCCGCCGCTTCCTCGGCATCCTCCGTCACTGAGAAATAAAAATCGCTGTCCGCCTCGTTGGTCACGCGCGGGATTTCGCCGTTGTTGATGCGGTGCGCGTTGGCGACGATCAGGCTTTGTTCGCTCTGGCGGAAAATGGTTTTCAGGCGCGTCACAAAGGCAATGCCGCTGCTGATGACATCGTTGAGCACATTGCCCGCGCCCACGCTGGGGAGCTGGTCAATATCGCCGACGAGCATCAGGTGTGTTTCCGGTTTGAGTGCCTTGAGCAGATGGTGAAACAGCCACAGATCAATCATGGACGCTTCGTCCACAATCACGATGTCCGCGTTAAGCGGTGTGTCCTCATCGTGGTTGAAGCCGTCCGGCGGCGCATAACCGAGCATGCGGTGAATCGTGCTGGCATCGCGGTCGGTCGCCTCGCTCAGCCGCTTCGCCGCGCGCCCGGTGGGGCTGGCGAGC
>DAOTWP010000055.1:0-6749 GCA_034435675.1 Anaerolineae bacterium | reverse complement strand
AGTTCAACCTGTTGGAAAAACACGGCTTGATTCGCGTGGTGGATACGCGCGCGCTTTCCGGCGCGGTAGAGGAGAAATATTATCAGGTCAGCGCACGGATGTTCGTGGTTGACCGTGCGCTGCTGACCGTTGGTGAGCGCGATGCGCAGGAAAACGCGCTGGATCTGCTGGTTAGTTCGATTCTGGATGCCACCCGCGATGATCTGCGGCGCAGTGTGGCAGCCGGGATCATAGACATGGCGCAGAAGCCGCCGCACCCCGATTCGTTCCTGCTGCGGCGGGGTGTGCTGCGCCTATCGCGCGAACGAGCAGAAGCCTTTTTTGAACGGCTGATTGCGCTGTTTAACGAGGCGGATGGCTGGTCCTCCGGTGAGGAAGAAACGCAGTATGCCATTGCTATTGCGGTTTATCCCAGTGCCTATGGGCACGGTGCCCTGGAAGGCGATGAACCGGATCACCCCGCTTCGCCCGCGTAGATCATTACCCCCGGACGCGCGGCTTGCTGTACGGCAGGGCAGGTTATGCCGCCTGCCCCGCCTCCTGGGTTCTGTGCGCTGCTAGCTGGTCAGCGCGTCGAGCCGGTCCACCATCTCCGCCAGAATACTGAAGGTCTTCTCCACCGCTTCCGGCGTGTGCATATCTACGCCTGCCAGCTTGAGCGCCTCCAGCGGATACAGTGCGCTGCCCGCGCTGAGGAACTTCACGTAGTTTTCCGCTGCGCCTGGTTTGCCTGCCAGCACATCGGCAGACAGGGCGTGCGCCGCGCTGATGCCGGTCGCATACTGGAAAGTATAGTAATTGGCATACAGATGTCCGAACTGCGCCCAGGTGATGCCGTCGCGTTCGCGATCCAGATGCATGGCATCGCCATAGCCTTCACCGAAATAGTCCGCCATGATGCTGATCAGATCGTCAACGGTCACGGCTTTGCCCTGCTCAACGCGTGTGTGGACTTCCAGTTCAAAACGCGCCAGCGTGGGCATAATGAAGAAGTAGCGGTGGAAATTGCTCATCGCTTCTTCGATCAACCCAATCTGGAACTGCGGGTCATCCTGTTTCTGCTCGAACAGGTACGCGCGGGTCATCGCCTGATTGAAGTTGCTGGCGACTTCGGCAACGAACATCGAGTAGTTGCTGTAGACATAGGGCTGATGTTTGCGGGTCAGGTACGAATGCATTGAGTGCCCCAGTTCATGCGCCAGCGTGCTCATCGCACCGAGGTTGTCGTCGTAGCTCATCATGATGAAGGGGAAGGTGTCGTAAGTGCCAAAACTGAATGCGCCTTTGCGCTTGCCCTGATTGGGATAGACATCCACCCAGCGCTGTTCGAGGCAGCCTTTGCGCAGCGTCTCAGCATATTCGCTGCCCAGCGGCTGCATGGCGGTTGAAATCCACTCCACTGCCTGTTCGTAGGGAATTCCGGCGACATTGGTGGCAATTGGTGCCCAGACATCATAGGAATGCAGCGTATCCACGCCCAGCGCTTTGCGGCGCACGCGCCAGTATTTGTGCCATGTCGGCAGATTTTTCCGGTAGGTCTCAATCAGGTTATGGAAGACACCCAGCGGGATATTCGGCTCGAACAGCGTGGCTTCCAGCGCCGTGCTGAACCCACGCGCACGTGCCCGGAAGATGTCCTGTTTCACAGAGGTCGTGTAGGTTGCGGCGAGGGTGTTCTTGAATTTCAGGTAGGCATCACTATAGTTTTCCCATGCTGTGCGGCGCACCTCACGGTCGGCGCTGTCCAGCAGGGTATTGATCGAACTTTGCGCGACCTCGTGGCTGCTGCCATCACTGCCTACCGCAGGCGCGAATTCGATGTCCGCGTTGGTCAGCGCGCTGAATGCCTCGTCTGCGCCGCTGAAAGGGTCTGCCAGCATGCCCAGAATCTCTTCGACCTCGGCAGAGCGCACATGCTGCTGCTGGCGGAACAGATCCTCGAAATAATGCGCAAACAGTGCCAGGCGCGGCTCGCTTGTCGTCCAACTGAACACCTTTTCCTGCCCCAGCGTGAGGATTTCCGGCTGTGCGAATGCGCCGCTGCCAAGCAGCATGCCAAACAGCCCGGTTGCCTGCCCGGTCATGGCGGCAGCCTGCTGGTCGTTGCTGTCGCATTCTTTGGTCATTGCCGCGTAGAAATAGAGCTTCATGGCGCGGCGTGCCACCTGCGCCGAATATTCCAGCCAATCTGCCAGCACCGCCGGGCTTTCCCCCAACCTACCTTTGTAAGCAGCCGTTTTGGGCACTTCTGCTTTGACGGCTTCAAATTCGCTATTCCAGGCATTCAGGTCTGCAAAAACACTTTCGGCATTCCATTTGTAGTGCAGATCAATCTCGGCACGCGGCGGAATTTGTTTGGCTGCGGCTACCATCAGGCACTCTCCCGGCAAAACGCCATAGGTGAAACAAACGAGGTTTTCTCGCTGCAAAATAATTTTCAACGGATTATACCGTCTCTTGCTGGTGCATGGGTAGAGCCAATCCACCGCGCCACAGGCGTTGGCGGTTCAGCTAATCGGTCAACTGGATTATGAAGGGAACCTGGCGGGTACAGGCGCTGCAGCGCTGCTGGCGGTTATGGCATGCGCCTGGCTGCATGCAGATGCCGTGCTGTGTTAGCTGGCAGGTGGTTCAGTGGTGGCGGCGGGCGTGTCGGTACTCGGCTGTGATTCACTGGCACTGGCGGCAGGTTTATCGCTGAACGCGGCGGCTTCTTCTGCTTCGTCCGTGTCTTCCCAACTGATGATCCACACGCACGCACCGGCGACCAGCACGCATGCCCCAACCAGTGCCAACCATTGCGTTGCCAACAGCCCGACATCGCGCGCTTCGATGATGACCAGCAGCACAATGCCCACAGAAAGCACAATCCAGGCGGCAAGCCGGGGATGGCGGGATGCCCACTGGACGAGGGTAAGCTGTTCAAGTTGGCTCAGGTTCATCAAACTCTCACTTTTGCAAATGCGCCCCAACTGGCACTTTGCGATCGCCGTGTGGGCTGGCGCAGAGCATCTTCACCAATACGCAGGCAAGTGTAAACGGCTGGCAGGGTTCTGGCAAGGGGATACAGCAGGGCAGCGCGACAACACAGCGACCAGCATAAGCTGCTGAAGGGGGGGAACCCCCTTGTTTACCTGTAAGTCAGCCGCACAGGCTGTCACCCCCGCCCGATAACCAGATTAGATCGGCTTCAACACGCGGTCCTTACGCAGGCGCTTGGTCAAAATCTGCACCTCATCGCTGGCAACTTCCTGCACTGCCTCGCGCCATGCCGGAATCTTGATGTCCTTAATCGTCGTCAGTTCGTAACCGCTTTTGAGGAAGGTTTCAACCGCCGTCTGTGGAATTGTTTTGGGCAGGAAAATGAAGCCCACTTCGCTTTGCAGCTCTTTGGATGCCTGTTCAACGGCAATCACCAGCGCGATAACGGTGGAATTGACTGGCGCGCCCTGGCTTACATAGAACTCATCCGCGCGGGTAATCAGGTTTTCGACCTGCCAGCCCAGCACACCAACAATTTCGCCGCGTTCGTCCTGTGCCAGCAGATAGCTCTTTTCGCCAAATGCCATCATTACATCACCGCGTGAAATGGTCTTGCCGGAGGCACGGCTGATAAACTGGGCGATGGCATCGGCATTGCCCGGCATGCCACGCTTGACGATGACATCCTTCGGCATCGGCAGGCTGATTTCTTCTTCTTCTTCTGGCGCTGCTGCGCGCGGTGTTGGTGCAGACTTCGCGGGCGCAGCGGCAGCGGGCTTGGCAGGTGCTGGGGCAGCGGGCGCGGCAGGTTTGGCGGGGGCAGGCGCAAGCAGTTGCTTCACCCTATCCCACGCAATCTGCACCTGTTTCCAGGTATCTTCAACATTGCCATCATTCTTGATGATGACCTGGGCTTTGTTGAGTTTTTCCTGCTGGGGGTTCTGGGCGCTGATGCGCTGGCGGGCGTCATTTTCGCTCATCTTGCGTTTCTGAACCAGACGTGCCAGCCGAACCTGCGGAGACGCATCCACGACCCAGATGGCATCCACCGCAGTCGCCAGATCGCCCTCGACCAATTTGATCGCTTCGATGACAACGACCCGCTGTTTGGCGCGGCTGACCAGCGCATTAATCGCCTGCGAAACCACCGGGTGTGTGATTTTCTCTAGTGTCGCCAGCGCCGCGGGGTTGGCAAAGACGATATTCCCCAGCATGGCGCGGTTAATGGTCTTATCGGGGTTCAACACTAATTGACCAAATGTCTCGACAACAGGTTTATACGCCGGTGCACCGGGCTGCATTGCCTGATGCGCCAGTCCGTCGGCATCAATGGTATATGCCCCCAGATGCTGCAACATCTGCCGCACGACACTTTTCCCGGCTGCAATATTCCCTGTGAGACCGATTACGTATTTGTTTGCCCAACGACCCACGGTCACACCCCTCCGATAGCCATTTTGAAATTAGACAAGTTAAAATCGCATTCAAAGTATAACATACAACCGAATTATGCACCCTAAAGCAATCAAGGGCGAGTACCGCTTCAATCGCCCTGTCCTCTCAGTGGCTCAGCTTCGGGGATCCGCAGCGGCATATGGATTGTGAAGCGTGTACCCACGCCAACTGTGCTGCTCACCTCAATGCTTCCGCCATGCGCCTGCACTGCTTGATGGGTGATCGCCAGCCCCAGCCCGGTCCCCGGCAGCACACCGACATTGTTTCCCCGATGGAAAGGATCATAAATGCGTTCAAGGTCAGCGGCAGGGATACCGATGCCTTCGTCCTGTATGCTGAGCGCGAAGCCAGTACTCTCGCAGTACAGTGTTACTCTGATTTTGCGACCCACCGGCGTATATTTGATGGCATTGCTGAGCAAATTGGCAACCGCCTGGTTCAACAGGCGTTCATCCAAAAATGCGGTGCCACATCCGCTGTGCGCCTCAAAGTAGACATCTTCTTCACGTCCATGTGCAGCCCGCAGTTCCTCGACCAGTTCCCGACAGAAGCTTTCCAGATGGATTGTGTTGGGGCGCACTTCCAGCCCGACCGTCTGCGCCCGGCTGATCATCAGAATATCATCCAGCATTGTCGTCAGGTTGCGCACCTGCCCCTGAATCTTGAACAACTGCTGCTGCTTCTTATCTTCGGTCAGGCGGGGGCTGTAGCGCATGAGCATATCTGCCGAGGACAGAATAATTGCCAGCGGCGTGCGAAAGTTATGCGAAACCATCGAAGCAAAGCGCGACTTGAGTTCGCCAAGGAGCTTCTCCTTTTCGAGCGCTTCCAGCAGGTTCTGCTCCAGTTCGCGCCGTTCGGTCACGTCGCGCAGGCTGCACACAATATTCATCGGGTATTTGCGATGCGGTTCAATCGTGTATAGAACCATATCTGCAGCAAATGAGGTGCCGTCCTGCCGACACATATCCAGTTCAACACGCTGCGCTGCACGGCTCTCTTTGACGTTATTCAGTGCTGCTTGCAGCAGGGCGCGGTAATGTGGATGAACCGTCTCCAGAAACGGTTTACCAAAGGTCTGATCCACGCCGATTTCAAAGCCAAACATGCGGTCAAAAGCAGGGTTTGTCTGTTCAATACTGCCGTCTTCGTTCAACAGGGCGATGCCATCGGTATTGTTGAACAGAATCGTTTCGACCCGTTCTTTGGCGTGTTCCAGTTCAAGGGTGCGCTCATTAACGCGCTGTTCCAGTTCGTCAGCATGGTGGCGCACTTTTTCAACCAGCAGCGTGTTTTCGATTGCCGCGGCTGCCTGGCGCGCCAGCAGATCTGCCAGTTGTTCGTCCTCGGTATCGAATGCATTTGCTTCCATGGCGCTAATCGACAGCGTGCCCCACACACGGTCGCCCATGAGCAGCGGGGCAACCAGCAGCGACTTGTACGCGGGTGCGCCGGGGGAGGGCAGAAAGCGTGCATCTGCTGCAACGTTGGCGACATTGATGACCCGGCGTTCGGAAACAGCGTGTCCAGCGATCCCGCGTCGTGGGCGAAAAACGACCTTCTGGGGCGAGTTGTTGCTCTGAATAGATGCCGCGATGGTTTGCAGAGTTTCGGTTGTTTCATCCAATAGCTGCACTGTTGTGCCAACTGCCTGTGGGAACAGTTTTTGCGCGATTTCGATCAGATGGTGCAGGGTTTCGTCCAGCTTCAGCGAACTGGTCAGCAGCAGGCTGACTTCGCGTAGTGATGTAGAAACTTCCTGTTGATGGCGCTGCAATTTGAACAAACGAGCATTTTCGATCATCACGGCAACCTGTGCCGCGAACATCTGCCCCAGCCACACACTCTGCTCATCAAAGGGAGTATCACGAACGATATTAATTACACCAATTACGGCATCGTTGACTAGCAGCGGAATCCCCAGCGCTGCCCGGATGTGTGACGCATTGGAAGCCGGCATCGGACGACACTGCTCCCAGCGCAGATAGTCATCAACGGCATGACTGCGCCGGGTTTGCAGCACCCGTCCCGAAAGCCCTTCATCGGCGGGCATATCCGCGCCAGCAAAATGGCTGATACTGCCAACGGCGTTTACGACGGTAAGACGGTGGGTTTCCGGCTGATACAGCATCAGCACCCCGCCATGCGCATCCAGCAAGGTGATGCCACGCAGCAGCACGCGCTCCAGCAGTTCATCTGCGTTGAGCGTCGTCATCTGCGTGCTGATTTCCAGCAGAATTTCATACAGCCGGTGCAGAGTCACATTCTGGCGCGCGGCATCCTGCGCGGCATCGTGCGCGGCATCGTGCGCG
>DAOTWP010000054.1:0-1508 GCA_034435675.1 Anaerolineae bacterium | reverse complement strand
CACAATCCGCCGCAGGCGCTCGTTTGCCAGCGGGCTGTCTGTTTTCAACGCTGCCTTTAACTGGTTCAGCAGCAAGTAGTGGGTGCGGGCATCGTCGAGCATCGTTACTGCTCCAGTGTGACCTGTACGGTGGCATCAGATGCCCCGTCACGAATCATCTTGAAAGCGGCGATGTCTGCCGCGCCATATAGAATCAGGCTGCCGCTGGTGGGGACGTAATGCCCGGCTGCGGTTGTCGGATCCCCGCCGTCATAGCGGTAGCGTAGGGCATTGGCGCTAACCGTCAGATGCAGCACGCGCGCCGTTGCGACTTCCGCTGCCGTAAAACCGAACGTGTCCAGATCCAATGCGGTGCTGGACACGGACCCCGTATGATAGGCGAAAGCGCGCTGCTGTCCCGAAATGCCCATCACGCACCCCGCGTCATGTAGAACACAATCACGGTTGCCGTGCCCGTGCTTGCTGCTGTGCCGCTGGGTTTGTAAATCACCGTCATGGGCGTATCCGAGTCGAAACGTACACCTGCCCGCCCGCGGATGCTGTTGGCTGCGCCATTGCGAAACAGCCCCTGCGTGCCAATCGCCAGATCGGCAGCGAGGTAGTCCGCGTCTCCCTCAATACCCAGATCGATGTTGTTGTTCGTTCCGGCATTGAAATCCACGCCCACATCCAGCAGCCAGTCCAGCAGCACAGCACCAGCAGGCAGCGTGAACAGGGTTTTGCTGGCAATGTCCTCATAAGTGAACGTGCCGTACTTCGCTGCTACTGCGCCGCCCATCGTGGGTGGGGTGAAAGCATCGCTGTCCTGAATGTAGTTTGTGGGCTGTCTGATGAACCCTTGCCCTAAAGCCATTCCCGTTCCTTTCGGACTTCAGGGGGCATGTTGCCCCCTGTTTTTGCAAGCAAGTGCCTGCTTAGACCGTGCTGCGCAGGTAGCCAGTGGCGACGACACACACTTCGTGATCGATGTCCGTCCCGGCAAACTGGACGATCACGTAGCGGCGCAGTTTCTGTAAGTGCAGCCCGCGCGACTGCATGCTGGCACTGGTGCTCAGACTGGCAAATGCTGACGCTTCGCCCGTGTCCAGATCAAACAGTGCATCTGCCGGAACTGCCGCATACCCGCTGCCACTGGTATCGCTGTGCAGCACTGCTACCGTCGCTGCCGCAGTACCACTCGCGCGGTCGCTCACCGTCAGGATTGCCGTCCCTTCCAGCGGCTGCGTATCCAGCTCGCCACTGTTAGCTGTCCCCGCACCAGTCGTGGTGACATTGGCATTCGCCAGCACCGTTGTTTCCAATACTCCCGCGAAGTTCATCGCTTAATTCCTTTTACTAAGTCGTGTTCTTGTGCGGACGACAGCCTACACTTTGACGTTATTGCGAACTTCAAAGCCCTCGGTATAGTGAATCAGGAAATCCACATAGGTATATGCCATCACGCCCACTTGCAGCTTGCTCGTATAGGTATCTCCCGTGAGCAGCACGATGCGGATGTCATCCGACAT
>DAOTWP010000053.1:0-6623 GCA_034435675.1 Anaerolineae bacterium | reverse complement strand
CCCTGCTCCCCCTGCCACCACCGACCCTTCGCTAGTCCACTTAGTCCACCCCAAGGGGTGTGGACTAAGTGGACTAACGCGAGTAGAGGCAGTCGGGTAATACGAGTAGTGACGAAGCATGCATCGCCCCTACAAGCACCACCTGCGGCGCCCTACATCGCCCCCCTACGTCGTGCAAACAGATTAAGAACTGATCCATAACCGGTCTGCCTGAACAAGGGGCTTAATCCCCTTGTCCGAGGTTGCAGACAGATCCTGAATCCGTTCAAAACGCAAAGCGCTGCACGTTAGTCGTCGCTTGCGCTCAGGGTCAGGCTGAATGTGCCTTCGCCAGCGTCCTGCGCGCTGCCGACTTCAATCAGGAACGGGAAGCCCGCCGGGACGCCCAACCCGATCAAATCCTGATTCAGCCCCGCTTCCAGCAGCATTTCGCTGCCATCCTCGCGGTAGATGCGCAAAATCACATCCATATCACTATCTACGGTAATGTCCACCTGCTGCACGTCGCTCGGCGCGCCAGCAAAGAAGTAGCGCACGCGCGTGCCAGGGGTCAGTTCGCCCTCCAGCGTGTCGCCCAGCGCAATCTCGCCGCCGTCCTCAATCTCAAAGTCCAGCGCTGCCGCTTGCAGGTATTCGACGGCGTAATCCAGCACCACATCGCCCGCATAGAAGACCGTTTCTTCATCTACCGGCACATCCACCGTCGGCACAACGCCTGTGCCTTCAATGACGATGTCGCCGTTCAAATCCACACGGCGGCTCGTCGGCACTGCCATCTGCACGCCGTCGGGCATCAGCGTCGGATACCAGCCACCGCCCAATCCGTTGGTGGCATACTGCCCGACAATCGCCGCGCGATCCTGCACGGTGAAGTGGTAGGCGAAAAATTCGCAGGCGCTGCTGCATGCCTGCCCCACCAGCACCGCCACCGGACCCTGATAGCGCAGTTCCGGCGCGGGCGGTTCGATGGTGGTTGGGAACGGGCTGCGGAAGAACTCGCCCGTGTACTGGTTGTAATCCTCGCCATAGAGGATTTCGATTTCGTCGTTGAAGAAGTACGACGCCAGCCGCGTGGCGATAAACGTGAAGCCGCCGCCGTTCTGCCGCAGATCAACGATGATGCCCGGCGCGCCTTCGCTGCGCACCTGCGCCAGGAAGTATTCCCACGTTTCGACAATCAGCGTTTCAAACCCGGCAAAGGTGTTGACCTTCACATAAGCATAGCCGTTGTCCAGAAAACGGTATTCCACCGGCGGCGCGGTGAACACCCGCCCACGATTGACCGACGAATAGGCGAAACTGTCGCGTTCGTTAACCACTTCCAGTGTGGCAATCTGCACATCGTCCTCACCGGGGTTGATATAGCTGATTTTGCCGATGGTGCCCATTGGCGCGCGGGTGATGTAGCGCGCCTGCTGGAAGCGCAGGCTGGCGGGGCTGCTGAACGTGCCATAGGGCTGCACGGCACTCAGGGCGTCACCAATCGGCACGCCATCCCACGCGGTGATTTCCGCGCCGAGTTCGATGCCTGCTGCGTCTGCGGGGCTGCCTTCCAGCAGGAAATTGACGATCACACGCCCGTCATCCAGTTCGATGATCGCAATGCCATAACCGCCATCCGTCGAGTCGAGGAAACCCTGCGTCTGCACGTTTGTGCCCGGCTCAATCACCTGCAAGTGCCCATCCGGGATTGCCCAGGTGAAATCGCGCAGCGCCAGCACATACGCCTCGTAATCCTCATCGGCATCCGCCTGTTCAAAGCGCGGCAGGAATTCTGCCAGCAGCGCATCCCAGTCAACAGCCTTGTACTCGGTGAATGAGTATTCCGCACGGAAAACATCTACCAGCGCGGTGAATGCCTCGGCATAGCTCATGCCGGAGAAGTCGTTGATTTCGAGGCTTTCCGGCTCAAACAGGGTGAAATCCACCGTGTTCGAACGGTCAAAGGTGAAGGTGTCACTGTCGAGATTGACGGCAGTCCAGCCCTGCGGAATACGCACCACCGGATCGTCGTCGGTGAACAACAGCCCGTCGTCGCCAAAGCCGGACGGGAAGCCCTGCTGGTCATCCGGCGCAAAGATGAGCAGATTGCCGCCGGTGATTTCCAGATAAATTGCCGGGTCTTCGCTGACCACCGCCGAGCTGTAGGCGGTTGACCAGCCCGTGCCCTCGCGCTCCTCGACAAACGGATTGCCGAAGGTATCGCGCCACAGCGCCACCTGATAAATCTGCACGCCGGGGCTGCTCGCGCCGTCGTTGTCCACGTCCAGCAGGGTGCCTGCCGGGGCAATCGGCAGTGCCACGCGATAGCCGATGGCTTCTTCCGCGAAGAAATCTTCGGTGAACTGCCCGATCACCTGCGATTCTGGCGGCAGAACAAAATCAGTATCACGCGCCACAAACCCCGCCTGGTCTTCCAGCAGGACAATCGGCACTTCATAGACGCGCTTGACGTTCGGGTTGGTGACAATCGCTTCTCCGACGACGCGCTGCACGCCGCCCTCGTCATTGGCGATCACGGCATCGGGCAGGTCGCCCTGGGCACGCGCCGCGCCCACGCCGGGCAGCAGCACCAGCAGCAGTAGCAGCGCTGGCAGCAGTTTCCGATAAAGGCTCATTTCTGCACACTCCTGAAACTCATTGGTCGGGGCTTTGCGCACCGCCCATACGCGCCGCCGCACAGCAGCCCCCTGTGTGCCGCAAACTATGCCGCAGGGCGCGGGTTTTCGCAACCTGTCCGGCAGGCTGCGCCGCCGCCTGCATGGCTGAGCATTCCTTAAGAAGCGGCGGGTTGAGCATCCGGCTTTTACCGCGCAGATGTTATAATCAGCCTTGCTGTGTCAATCTACATTGAAAAGGTTTTGCATGAGCGAACATACCACATCAGCGGAAAAAGCTGTTGAGTCCGGACCTTTGAGCGTGTTTGTCAGCGGGGCAGCCACCTCCGCCGGGATGGCGCTGTGCCGCTATCTGGTGGCGGCGGGCTGCCGCGTGACCGGCGTGGTGGATGGCACTGCCAGCGGCGCAGCGCTGCGCGCGCTGGGGGTGCTGCCTGTTTACGGTGATCCGGCGCGGGCGGGTGAAATGCGCAGCGTGATGCAAATGGCGCAGGCGGAAGTGGTGGTTCATGCCGCGCCGCAGGTCATCAACGACGTGCCCGAACTGCGCGAAAAATGGGAGGCATACCTGCCTGTGCTGACCGAACAGACCCCGGCGCTGCTGCAAGCGGCAAAGGATGCCGGGGCGAAGTATTTCATGCATCTCAGCTATGCCTACCTGTATGGCGATCAGGGCGATCACCCGGTGGATGAAACTGCCACGCCGCTGTCCCCCGGCGATTACGACGCTGCCGAAGCGCTGTTCGCCGCCGCCTTGCAGGCAGAGCAGACGGTACTGAAGGGCGATCTGCCGGGCTGCGTGCTGCGTGTGGGCTTCATCTATGGCGCAGAGGTTGCCGGGCTGCTGGCGCTGCGCGAGGCGCTGATGCGCGGGCGTGTGGCGATGGATGCTGCGCGCGGTGGGGTCGCCAACTGGATTTACGCCGATGATCTGGGGCAGGCGGTGCTGCTGGCAGCAAAAACCCAGATACCCGGCGAAATCTTTAATATCGTGGATGACGTGCCCGGTTCTGCGAACGACTTCATGGCGGAGTTCGCGCACAGTTTGGGTATTCAGAAACCGCCGCGCCTGCCGGGCTTTTTGCCCCTGCCAGGACGCAGCAGCGGTGGCCCGGCACAAAAAGCCGTGCTGCGCTTCAGCACTCGCGCCAGCAACAACAAAGCGAAAAATAGTCTCGGCTGGAAGCCGCGCTACGCTGACCGCAGTGCCGGGTTCGATGCAATCCAGCGCATCTGGCGTGCTGGCAGCCTGCCGCAACCTGCCGTTGAAGCGCAGCCGGCGGTGGATACGCTGGCGACTATGCCCGGCGAGTAGCGCCATGCCGGCACATTAAGAACCTATCCATAAACCGTCTTGCTGAACAAGGGGATTAATCCCCTTGTCCGGGTTTACGGATAGAGACTGAATCGGATCACGTTTTGCATAGCAGGGTTGAAGCATGCTTCGACTCGACCAGTAACCCGATGACATTTTTAGAAAGCATAACCCCCTTGTCCGCGAACGATTTTGCGTAAGTTCAACAGCGTTGAAAGCGAACCATGCCCCAACTCAAAGCGATTCTGTTTGACCTTGACGATACGCTGATTGACTGGAGCGATTTTTCCCTGCTGTGGGAAGAAGCTGAGACCCGGCACCTGCGCGGCGTGTTCGACTATGTGCAGGCAACCGCCCCGGCGGCGGGTTCGCGACTGCGCGACTTCGGGGAATTCAAGAACGAATACCTCAAACGCACACGCGACGCCTGGAGCAGCGCCCGCACCTCGCTGCGCGCCCCACATCTGGTGCGCATCCTCTCCGAAACCCTGGAAGCGCTGGGCATTCCGCCGGACAGCCGCGATATGGATGAGGTGATCCGGCGTTATGGTTGGGACGCTGTGCCGGGGGTGAAGGTATTCCCGGATGTGCCCGCCGCGCTGGAACGGCTGGCGGCGCAGGGCATCCGTTTTGGCATCATCACCAACGCTTACCAACCGATGGTCATGCGCGATACAGAAATGGCGACCTACGGACTCCTCAGGTATTTCCCTTCGTGCCGCTTTTCGGCGGCAGACATCGGTTATCTTAAGCCGCACCCGGTAGTCTTTGAGACGGCGCTGGCGTGTCTGGGCACAACGCCGGAAGAGACAATCTTCATCGGCGATAACCCCGTTGCAGACATCGCCGGGGCACAGTCCGCCGGGATGCACACGATTCTGCGCGTCAAGCAGCCTGCCAAACTGCTGCTCAGCGGGTTGATTATCCCCGATGGCGCGGTGAACACCTTTGACGAACTGCCCGCGGTGCTGGAACAGCTCTACCCCGGCTGGCAGCAGCAGACGCAGGCAGTTTAAGACGATGACGATCAATGTCCTGCCGATCTCTGATCGCAATCTGATCCTGACAGGCTATACTGGACCTAATCAACCGTTTATCGGGCGGCAGGTGGCGGAAAAGCTGCGCATGCGGCTGGTCAACCTTGATGCGCGGCTGGTCGAACTGACCGGGCTGACGGTTGACGAAATCCGGCGGCAGTATGGGCAGGCGCGGCTGAAAACGCTGGAGGCAGAACTGGTTGCCGAGGCGCTGCTCTACCGCCAGTCGGTGATTCGTATCAACGGGCATATTCTGCTGGAAAGCGACTATCTGCCGCGCTTGCAGCAGACCGGATCAGTCATTTGCCTGGTTGCCAGCCTGGGGGCGGTGCTTCAGCGCCTGCACCTGTCGCTGGGGGCACGCTACCATAATCCCAACGAGCGCGCACAGGCAATCGGGCATCTGCGCCGCGAGTGGGCAGTACGGCAGATGCCGGGGGTCTATGAAATTGACACGACCTATCTCAATGAGGCGGAAACTGTCGAAACCGTGATCAACCTGTGGCAGCAGGTGGCGATTGTGCGCGGTTGATTTATCGGGCAGACTGCCGGGAAGACCGCCGCGCGGACGAACTGCCGCGGAGTCGCGGCATTGTGTTCAAACCATGTTTCAGGAGAAATGCATATGCCAAAGCTCAATATCACCCTCGCGCAGATGCACATTGAACTGGGTGATGCGCGCAAGAACACCGCCAGCATGCAAAAGCTGGCTGCCGAAGCAGCACGCCGGGGGTCGCATCTGGTGGTTTTTCCCGAATTGTTCAGCACAGGCTATGCGCTGGAACATGCCGGGGAACTCGCCAGCCAGTTGAACGCGGGCACATTTACGCAGATGTCCAGCACCGCTGTCGAAAGCAAAATCAGCATCGTCGGCTCGATTCTGGAAAAGCGCGGTGTGGAAATCACCAACAGCGCGCCGTTTTTTGCCTCCAACGGGCGCATGATGGGCGTCTACCGCAAGCTGCATCTGTTCCGCCAGATGGACGAAGACAAATATCTCGCGCCGGGTCCGTCGCCGCTGGTGCTGGATCTGCCCTGGGGCAGCACCGCGCTCGCCATCTGCTATGACCTGCGCTTCCCGGAGCTGTTCCGCCGCTATGCCACAGACGGCGCAAAGATGGTTATTCTGCCTGCCGAGTGGCCCCTCGAACGGATTGCTCACTGGCGGGTGCTGCTGCAAGCGCGTGCCATCGAAAACCAGTGTTACATCATTGCCTGTAACGCGGCGGGGCAAATTGGCGCCACCGTCTTTGGCGGGCATTCGATGATTGTTGACCCCTGGGGCAATATCCTGATCGAAGGCGGCGAAGACGCGATGCTGTTGACGGCGGAAATTGAACTGGAACGGGTCGAGGCAGTGCGCGCCAGCATGACGGTGCTGGAAGACCGCCGCACCGATGTCTATTGAGTCTGCTTGCCCATGCGATTGACCATGCCGGTTGTGGCGGCGGCGCAGCAGGCTGAACGCAGCACCAATCACCCTGACACGTGCCGATAACTGTGCCGCCGGTGCCGTTCGCCCTGAAACGCTGTGCGCTGGATGCTTATGACCACCTCTCTCGTTCGACTGCTGCCCCGTGCCCTCCCTCCGCTGCTGCTGACACTGGCGGCGCTGCTGGTCTTCACTGAACGTGCGCCGGCGGTGATTCGGTT
>DAOTWP010000052.1:0-15508 GCA_034435675.1 Anaerolineae bacterium | reverse complement strand
CGACCCCTCGCTAGTCCACTTAGTCCACCCCAAGGGGTGTGGACTAAGTGGACTAACGCGAGTAGAGGCAGTCGGGTAATACGAGTAGGAGCAACGGAAGGCAGCCTGGTGCATCATCAGACCCGTGAGATTGAGCAGGGGCGAAGGGGTAGGGGCGAACCATGCTGCGCCCACAGCACCCTTGCGCCGCCCCTATATTGCCCTACAGCGTCCTACGTCATCCGCACACATCCCTGCGCCCCCCTACAGCGTGCGAACAGATTAATGCTGTGGGGTTGTTTTCCGCAGGGGCGGGTCGCAGACTCACGCCTACAGCCGACATTTTCAATCGGGCTGCACTTAGAACCTGTTCATACACCCGTTTTTCTGCGCAATGGATGTGTGCCGATTAACGAATATTCGGGCAGACACCCCGTTGGGACGTGGTGCAAACGCAGGTTGCCTGGCACGTCTGTTGTGCCTTTAGGGCAGCCAGCCCTGGCACAGGCAACCCTGGCACAGCCACGCGAACAAGGCTGGTGGCTTAGCTGGCTACTTTTGCATCACTTTGGTGACGACCGGCGCTGCCAGCCGGAGCTGCGGCACGAGATCAGCCGGTGACTCAACCCGTTTGGCACAGTCGAGCAGCAGGTAGCGCCCGGCATTCTGCGGAACTGCGTGGGCATAAGTTGCCAGCCGAAGCTGCTGGCTGCCCACCGCTTCGTAGCCGTTGCGCGCACTGATATGCCCGGCGAGCAGCACGCGCAGTTCACGCCCACAGGCAACGGTCATGGCGTGCAAGAAGCGCGCGACCGTCTGACTGTAGTGGATGATACCATCGGATTGCTCGTTGGACGTAAACAGGGCGTCCCACAGCAGCGCAAAGTCCGGCACTTTGTTATAGACCATGCCGCGCAGCAGGTCATTGTAGCGCGGGTCGTCTGCGCTCTTGACCGCCAGAAACTGCCGCGCATGGTCAGCATAGGGTACGCCGGTACGCAGCTCATAGATCGTGTACAAGCGTTCAAAATCGAACTGTTTCAGAAATCCGTCCGCCTGCTCCAGCAGTCGGGTGTGGTCAATCGCCAGCAGGCGCTCGGCATCGCCTGGGGTCCGCACGGCGGCGGGCGCTCCGGCATGGCTGACCAGCACGCCGCCTTTGGTGCGCACATAAAAAGGCAGTTTCATCAGGAAATCAATCACCTGCTTGCGGCGGTAGGGAGCAGCAGGGTCGGCGTCCATGCGTGCCAGCGCGTTTTCAAAGCGTGCGGTGAATTCCAGATCACCTTTTGCCAGCGGGATGCCGTAAATGTGCGGCATTTCGTGATTGCCCAACAGCATAATGATCTGGTCTGCGCCGAACTGCTCTTGCAGGCGCATGACATCCACAATCATGTTCAGGCTGTAGTCTTCGTTGTCGCTGCCATATCCGTGAATCAAATCTCCGCAAAGGATCAGGCGCTGCACCTGTCCGCGGCTGTGCATGGCAAGGAAAATTTTCCGCATCCTTGCATATGCCCAGCCGACTCCGTGCAGGTCGGTGACCACCATTGCCATTCCATCTTGCAGATCAATCGCCCGGCTTGACATATCGAATACCTGTTCTGGTGAAGCGAACTCTGTCTTTATGCTACAAAATTTCAGGGGGAGTGCATATCGGCAGCTCGTAAAAATCTCTGAAAAATTCATGAAAAATATGCGGGCGCTCTTGACAGCGTCCGCATATCTATAGCGATCTTATTTATTGGGGGGTAACAGGTTCAGTTATTTGCCGATCATCGCGGCGACCATGCCACGTTCGTCCAGCAGTTCGGCTTCGGTGGCTTTCGCCTTGCCCAGCGCGTATTCGCTCAGTGTCAGCCCGGACACAATTTCGTAGCCGCCTTTGCCGTCGGTGCGCAGCGGGAACGAATAGATCAAGCCGTCGGCGATGCCGTAGGGGTTGCCGTCTGACCAGATTGCCGCGCTGAACCAATCGCCCGCCGGGGTGGGCGTAATCAGCGACCGCACCGTATCGAGGGCAGCGCTGGCGGCGCTTGCTGCTGAACTTTTACCGCGTGCCTGGATGATGGCTGCGCCGCGCTGCTGGACAGTTTTCATGAAGTCGCCTTCAAACCAGGCACGTTCACTAATCACTTCGGTGGCGGGCTTGCCGTCAATCAGCGCGTGTTCAAAGTTGGGGAACTGCGTGGCGCTGTGGTTGCCCCAGATGCCCACATTGGTCACCTGTGAGAACAGCGTGCCCGCCTTGTTCGCCATCTGCGATTTAGCCCGGTTTTCGTCAAGGCGGGTCATGGCAAACCAGCGGTTTGCCGGGACATCCGGCGCGTTAGATTTTGCAACGAGGCAGTTGGTGTTGCAGGGGTTGGCGACGACCAGCACGCGCACGTCGCTGGCAGCCTGGTCGTTGATCGCCTTGCCCTGGGCAACAAAGATTTTGCCATTTTCCGCAAGCAGGTCGGCGCGTTCCATGCCCGGACCGCGCGGTTTGCCGCCGACCAGGATCACCCAGTTAGCGTCTTTCATAGCGACGTTGGCATCATCCGTGGCGACAATGCCGTGTACCAGCGGCTGAGCGCTGTCTTCAAGTTCCATGACGACGCCTTCCAGCGCTTTCATGGCTTCGGGGATTTCCAGCACTTGCAGAATCACCGGCTGATCGGGACCAAAGACCTCACCGTTGCCAATGCGGAACAGCAGGCTGTAGGCGATCTGACCGGCGCCGCCGGTAATCGCAACACGAATTGGGCTTTTCATGCAACAAGTTCCTCTCAATACTCGCCATTAAGCATTATCAACGGGATGCAGACAGCTCACCGTCTGTTTCCCGTAGTTTAACCGTGTGTGCTGGCGCTATTGCAGTCCTTCGCCGTCAGTGGAGGTGACCATGCCATCACCGTTGAGGTGCGGGGTGGCAGCCAGTCCAGTTATGCGCCACCAGTCGCCCGTGCGTTCAACGGTGGTGATGGACGTATTTTCCAGCCGGACGCGCGAAATTGCCGGGCTGTCGCTTGCGAACAGGCGCATCAACAGCATTTTGATCGTGCCGCCATGTGACACAAGCGCAATTTCCGGTCCGGCAGTGTTCTCAACAATCTCCTGCCATGCGGCATAAGCGCGTTCCTGCAACTGCTGGCGTGATTCCCCCTGCGGCATGACGAAATGCATGTGATCGGCGTTCATTGCCGCGTATTCTGCCGGGTAGCGTGCCTGCATCTCGGCAAGTGTCAAGCCCTGAAACAGCCCCACATTCAGCTCACGCAGCCGGGAATCATAGCGTATATCGGCATTTAATGCCTGTGCCACCTGCTGCGCGGTTAGTGCCGCGCGCTGCAAATCGCTGCTGTAGATTGCGCGGATGGGGCGTTCACTGAGGTAGTTTGCCAGCCGGTTTGCCTGTGCCAGCCCGGCTTGATCCAGTGTGGTGTCTTCGAATCCCTGCCAGCGTCCGCTGGCATTCCATTCCGTTTGACCATGGCGGATGAGATAGACGCGCTCAACACGCATGGCATTGTCCCGTTCGCTGGGGGTAGGATGCAGCACCTTCATAGGGCGTCTGTTCAGATTATCTCCCAATGCCTTGACGTGCCGGGGAACACCCGGCAGAATCATTGTATAGGTTTTTCGGATGACAATACAGGAGCAATCTGAATCGTGGCAACCGAAGTGAAAGAGATTGTCGCCGCCGGGCACGATGCCGCCGATCACACGCAGCATGCTGTTCCGGCAGAAGACCCCCCTGTGCATTCGTACCAACAGGGTGTGCCGCTGGGACTATCCCTACTGGGCGGATTGGGGTTGACGCTGGCAATTGCTGCGCTGGCGCTTGGTGTGGTACAGCCTGCTGGAACCGATGTCAGTTGGGCGGGGCTGCTGCTGGTCGCGGGTTTGCTGATTTTTGTGTCTGCCTTTGCTGCGTGGTTTGGCGCTGTGCGCCCGGACCAGCATTTTGATGACATCAACCAGCCGCTGTATCACGGACATGCCGATCACGCGCATGACACTGCGGCGCATGACACAGCCGCGCATGACACAGCCGCGCATGACGCGCACCATTGAGCAGCATGACGCGACGTTCTCGTATTCCCGAACGCAGCCCCGTAACCGACGTGTTTGACGGGGCTGTTTTGCAGGTTGGGCAGCGGTTTGCGCTGGCGCTTGCTGCGCAGGACGGGGCAGATGGCGCACGCACGGGCACGCTGGTGCTGCGTTACGGCGTGCAGTATCTGGGCAAGCCGTTTCTGGCGATTGTGCCGGGGCTGCTGGCGCTGGATTACGGCGACATGCTGACCGGCGAAGCGGCGTTCGACTTCCTGCTGCACCGCAGCAACCTGCACCCCCGTGCGGATGTCGTCGGCTATCGTAACGATGGCGTGGATGATATGACGCCGGTGAAATGGCTGGATGTAGTCGCGCCCATTCATGTGCTGCTCTATGCCGACACGAACGCTACCCGCCCCGATGCGCGTATTCTGGCACTGATTGCGCCGGAAGATGCCGACCTGACCGCTGTGCCCCCGCGCCTGCTGACCTATCTGCCGCGCTACGTGTCGCTTGCCGCGTGGCTTGCTGCTGAGGATGTCCCATGAGCGACCATCTCGATACGGTTTTCAGTGATGACTGGTCAGAAGATCACCGTTCCGGGGTGGTCGCGGTGGTGGGGCGTCCCAATGTGGGCAAATCCACGCTGATTAACGGCATTCTGCACCAGAAAATCGCGATTGTTTCGCCCAAGCCGCAGACCACGCGCCGCCAGCAGCTTGGCATCTTCACCAACGCGCGCGGGCAGATTTTGTTTGTAGATACGCCGGGCTTGCACAAAGCACAGCACAAGCTCGGAGAATATATGGTCGCGGTGGCGCAGCGCTCCCTGCGCGATGCCGACGTGATTCTGTGGGTGCTGGATGTGTCCGAGCCGCCGCAAACGGCAGATCGTTATATCGCGGAAACGCTGCAAACGCTGGGGGGGGATACACCTGTGCTGCTGGCGCTGAACAAGCTCGACGCGCTGCCGCAAGGTGTGGATCGTGCCGCACACCTGGAGTCATTTCGCATCCTGATCACGCACGTGGGCGAATGGCTGGGCAGCGCCTTGCAGGGCAGCGATGTGGACGCGCTGGTCGATGACCTGCTGGCACGGCTGCCGCTGGGACCGCGCTATTACCCGGCGGATCAGGTCAGCGAGGTGAATCTGCGCTTCATGGCGGCGGAGATTATCCGCGAGAAGATTATCTATCTGACCGAACAGGAAATCCCGTATTCGGTTGCAGTGGGCATTGACGAATACAAGGAACGCAGCGTAACACTGTCATACATCAGTGCGACGATCTATGTCGAACGCGACTCGCAGAAGGGGATCATCATCGGCAAAGACGGCGCGATGATTAAGCGTATTGGCGCGGACGCCCGTGCCGAATTGCAGACGACAACCGGCACACAGGTGTATCTGGATTTGCATGTCAAGGTGCTGAAGAACTGGCGCAGTGATGAGAAACTGCTGGCAAGGCTGGGTTATCGCTTGCCTAAAGAGCCGGAGCGCTGATCCAGCAGCGTTCCCGGTTCTATTGCGCGGCTATGCCTGCGTCTGCCGCTATGCTTCGGGCAGTGTCAGCAGAAATTCCCGCCCGGCGCGCACATCCTCCTGTATCTGGTCGATCAGCGCGTCGAGGCTGTCGTATTTTGCTTCAGGGCGCAGATACTTCTCAAACGTCACCGTCAGCGTTTCGCCGTAAATCTCGCGGTCAAAATCCAGCAGGTATGCTTCGACCGTGATGTCCTTGTTCATAAATGTGGGGCTGATGCCGACATTGGTCATTGCCATATAGCGTTCGCGTGTCGCGCCGCTGCCCAGATATGCCCAGCCCGCGTAGACCCCATTTGCCGGGATGACCTGTTCTGCCCACACGTCGATATTCGCGGTGGGGAAGCCGATTGCCCGCCCACGTTTTTTGCCGTGAATGACTTCGCCGCAAAGCGCATAACCGCGTCCCAGTTGTTCGCGTACCTGTTCCATCGCGCCCGCCTCCAGCAGGCTGCGAATGTAGGAACTGCTGATCCGCTCACCGTCAGCCGCGAGCAGTTCAACTTCGTGAACGGTGAAGCCGCGCACTTTGCCCTGTTCGCGTAGGAACGCCACATTGCCCTCGCGTTTGTAGCCCAGGGCAAAATCTGCCCCGACCCACAGCTCCGCCAGTCGTAGATGCTCGACCAGGCGGTCCACGAATGCCGACGCGCGCATCTGCCGCAGGGCAGCATCAAAAGGCAGCGTCACCACCAGATCAATGCCGAGTTTGTGCAGCAGTTCGGCGCGCTGGTCAGGGGATGTCAGGTAGTAGCGTCCTTCCAGCTTGCGCAGCACAACATCCGGGTGCGGGAAAAAGGTCAGCACCACCGCCGCGTGCCCGCTGGCATGTGCCTGCTGGACAAGCTGGCGAATCAGGTGCTGGTGTCCCCGATGCACCCCGTCAAAAACACCGATAGTCAACAGGGCAGGGCGATCCAGCGCTGCGTCGCTCAAATCGTTAATATGTCGCATGTGTGCCGTTATATCTTCTCTTGGTCAGGGTAAGCAACCCGGCGAGTAGTATAGTGCAGCGGCACGGCGCGTGCCAGTCACGGCTCACCCAGCAGTCGCGGGGTCTGCACAGCAGGGTCATTCGCTGCCAAAAACCTTGTGTGGCTGCCAGCGCCCGCCCTGTGCCAGCAGCAGCGCCAGCAGACGACCATCAGCGGTGTGGGCGCGGGCGAGCGTGCCTTCCGGCAGTTGTGCGCCGTCAAGGGCGCGCCCGTGCAGCACGTCGTCTGCCTGTGCCGCGTCCAGCGTCAGTGCGTGCCAGTCCGCCAGCGCCGTCTCTGCCAGAATGAGCTGCTGCTGCCAGTTGTGTTCGGTCAGTTCGGTGAGCTTCACCGCATCCGCCAGCACAAACTGCCCGCTGGCAGTGCGCACCAGCCCCGCCAGATGTGCGCCGACGTTCAGCGCTTCGCCCAGGTCATAAGCAAGGCTGCGGATATACGTCCCGGCGCTGCAGGTGATGTCCAGTGTGATCTGCGGGGGCTGCCAGTCCAACACGCTGATGGCATGAATCGTGACCGGACGCGGTACAAGCTCAACGGGTTTGCCTGCGCGTGCCAGTTCGTACAGCTTCTTTCCGCCCAGTTTGATAGCACTGTATGCAGGCGGAAGCTGCTGGATGTCGCCAATAAAGGCAGTCAGCGCATGTTCAACTGCTGCCTGTGTGACCTGTGAGGCGTCTGCGGTGCGGGTGATGCTGCCTTCGGCGTCGTAAGTATCGGTGACAACGCCAAGCTGCACCACCGCCTGATAACGCTTGGTGCTCGCCATGACATATTCGCTCAGGCGTGTAGCAGCGCCCAGACACATGACCAGCACGCCGGTTGCCAGGGGG
Source organism: Anaerolineae bacterium (assembly GCA_034435675.1). Classification (GTDB taxonomy): domain Bacteria; phylum Chloroflexota; class Anaerolineae; order Aggregatilineales; family Phototrophicaceae; genus DAOTWP01. Next base: position 8,123 of record DAOTWP010000052.1, on the reverse strand, counting down.
TCAAGCGTCCCGGCGTGCCCGATTTTCTTCAGATGCAGCGTGCGCCGCAGCCAGGCGACGACATCATGACTGGTCATCCCTGGCGGCTTATTGATGTTAAGGAAACCGAAGGGCAGCACGGTGATCCTCAGCGAATCTCCAGCATGCCACTGCGCGCAGCATCGTGCAGCAGCGCCAGCACACGCGCTTTGGCGGCGCTCAGCGGTCCATCAATCGTTGCGCCGGACGCCTGTTTGTGCCCGCCGCCGCCTAACTGGAATGCTATCCGTCCGACATCGAAGCCGGGTTTGGAGCGAATGCTGACTTCTACACGGGCATCGCGCAGTTCTTTGAAGACCACCGCGATCATCGCCTCGTTGACCTTGACGAGAAAGCTGACCAGCCCGCTGTCGGTCACGTCAACAACGGCGCTGCTGCGCAAATCGTCCTGCGTAATGACCGCCGAGATAACCTGATCGTTCAGTTCGACTGATGTCAGCGCATATTTCCACAGGTTAACCTCGTTGAATGGTCGGCTGTCCAGTGTGCGCGCCGTGATTTCAGTCAGCGACGCGCCCGCCTGCATTAACGCCTGCGCGATGCCCAGCGTATGCGCGCTGACGCTGCTGGTGCGAAAACCCATCGTGTCTGTAACCAGCCCGGTCAGCAGCGGAATGGCGACTTTCGGCGTGATCTGCCAGCCCAGTTCCAGCAGCCAGTCATAGACTACCTCGGTTGCGGAAACGGCACTGCCCCGCACGAGATGAATGTCGCCAAACAGGGTGTTCGTTTCGTGATGGTCGAGGTTGATGACGGCACGACTGTTGGCGCGTCCATATGCCCCGGTCTGCCCGGTGCGCGGCTCGTCGCTGGCATCCAGCGATATCATCAGATCCCATGCGCCTGTCGTCAACTCTGCAACAACAGCATCCGCAGAGGGCAGGAATTGCAGATAATCCGGCACGCCGCCATCTACCGCGGTCTGTACCGTTTTATCCTGCTGGCGCAGCGCGTTTGCCATGCCCAGCAGCGACCCGATTGCATCGCCATCGGGCGACACATGCGTTACCAGCAGAATCTGCCCACTCGCGGCGACTGCCTCCGCTGCCGCTGCCCAGTTCGTGATGTTAAGAGTCATCCGGTTTTGCTGCCTCCTCTGGTGGGGTTGTGGTGTCCGGCGGAATGTCAAGGCTGGCGATCAGGCGCTGGATTTTTTCGCTGTGTGCCAGCGTTGCATCCCAGTGGAAATGCAGTTCCGGCGTGTTGCGCAGTCGGACACGCTTGCCGACCTCACGGCGCAGAAAGCCGTTGGCGCGTTTTAACCCCTGCATGACCTCCGGTTGGCGTGCTTCGTCACCCATTGCGTTCACATACACATCGGCAAACATCAATTCTGGATCAAGCCGGACTTCGGTGATGGTGATGTTGTGCAGTCGTGGATCAGAGACTTCGCGCAGCAGCAGTTCGCTGAGGATTTCGCGCACGCGCTCTGACATGCGATCCTGTTTGATCGTCATCGGGACCTCCCTTTCCTGAACTTATGGAAATTGCCCCCTGATTTTGATTGGTACACACTCATCTGCATAACAGGACTGAGTGGGGCAGTGCGCCTGTGCGTGTCCCCACCGCGAGTTCCCGCACCCCGTCCGTACACATAGTGCCCAACAGGCTCGTCGAGCTGAGGTCTGGTCATCACTAGAAAACCTGCTGTAATGACCCTTCCCCGGTTCCTCGCCCGCCAGCGGGGGAGGCGCAAACGCGGCTGACGTAACCTGTTGCCTTTCTATGGGCGGCGAGGGTTAGGGTGGGGTCAAAAAGGGCAACTACGCTTTCGGTCCACCGCTCATCCAGCTACAGCGCGCCAGTACACTCGCAAAATGAGCATAGCGGGCGAACAAGGGGGTTGACCCCCTTGTCCGGCAGGCACCTAAGCCCTTCAGTGTGTTAGTTCACACGCTCCATAACAAAGAACTCCACCAGATCGCCCGGTTCAAACGCATTGAAGCCATCAAGGCTGACGCCGCATTCAAAGCCGGTACGCACCTCGCGCACATCTTCGTTAAAACGCTTCAGGGAACTAACCGTAGTGTCTTCGATCAGCAGTTTGCTGCCGCGCCGCACACGGGCGCGGGCATTACGCCGCGCTTCGCCCTCACGGATGTATGCGCCCGCGATATTGCCCACTTTAGAGATCCTGAAGACCTGCCGCACTTCAGCAACCCCAATTGTTTTGGGCGCATACTTCGGCTCTAACATGCCGTTCAGCGCCAGTTCCATGTCTTCAAACAGCTTGTAGATGATGTTGTACTTGCGGATGTCCACGCCCTGCGACTGCGCAGCACGCAGCGCGGCGTTATCGACATCAACGTTGAAGGCAATGATAATTGCGCCGGAAACGCTGGCGAGCATCACATCATTTTCGCTGACGCGCCCAATGTCCGTTGCCAGAATACGAATCTTGATGCCCTGCTCATTGCGATCCGCGACCTGCCGCAGCCCGTCTTTGATCGGTTGGAGCGATCCCTGCACGTCCACTCGCAGAATGACGTTGAGTTCTTTGGCGTGGCCCGCGTTGAACTGCGCGAAGATGTCTTCCAGCGTGAAGCTGCGCACCGGCTGTGACTGTGCCTGCGTAAGTGCGTCCTGGCGTTCTTCGCTGATATTGCGGGCGATCTTGTCGGACTTGACCACTTCAAAGCGCTCCCCAGGGTTTGGCGAGTCGCTCAGCCCCAGCACCGAAACCGGCGTGGAGGGTCCTGCCATGTCTGCTGGTTTGCCCATTTGGTCAAACATCGCCTTGATACGCCCGAAAGCGACACCAGCGACAACGACATCGCCGCGCTTGAGCGTACCATTCTGAACCAGCAGGGTGGCAATCGTACCCCGGCTGGGATCTACACGCGCTTCCAGCACAACGCCAATCGCCGGCGCAGCCGGGTTCGCTACAATGCGGCTCTCGTCCGCGACCAGTAGAATGGCTTCGAGCAGGTCTTCAATACCTTCGCCCTTGAGCGAATCCACCGGGATCATCATCGTCGTGCCGCCCCAGTCATCCGGCACAAGATCAAGTTCTGCGAGCTGCTGCTTCACGCGTTCGATATTGGCGTTCCGCTTGTCAACTTTGGTGATCGCTACCACAATCGGTACGTTCGCCGCCCGCGCATGGTTCAGCGCCTCGCGTGTGGTGCCCATTACGCCGTCGTCTGCCGCGACGACCAACACGACAATATCCGCTCCCTGTGCCCCGCGCGCGCGCATCTGCGTGAATGCCTCGTGACCGGGGGTATCGAGGAAGGTGATCTGACGGTTGTTATGCAGCGCGCGGTACGCGCCAATGTGCTGCGTAATGCCGCCTGCTTCGCCTTCAGCAACATGGGCGCTGCGGATACGATCCAGCAGGGTGGTTTTGCCGTGATCCACGTGTCCCAGGATGGTGATAATCGGCGAGCGGGTTTGCAGGTTTTCCGGCTTTTCGCCCACGTAAATCTGTCGCCATTCCTGCGTGGTCTGGGTGGCGCGTTCCTCCGCTGCGGCAGCGGCTGCCAGCGCACTGGCGGATTGTGCTTCGAAGCCCAGTTCTTCGATGACAATCGCCGCCGTGTCAAAATCGATCTGCTGGTTGATCGATGCCATAATGCCGTTGGAGATCAGCTTTTTCATGACCTCAATCGGGCTGGCATGAATCAATTCAGCAAGTTCACGAACAGAGAGATAATCCGGGACGAGAATGACCTGTTTTTCCTGTGCCATACACACCTCCTACACGGCGCGATGGATCAGGAATAAGGATAATCCCTAATCCAGCGCGGGGTTGTAACTGATTATTAACGAGACAAAATGCGCCATCATAATGGGTTCAGCCATCACAATGGAGTTGAAATTGACTGCCGTAGGCGTTCACGATCAGCTTGGGTAAAGCTAACTCGCAGTGCCTTCTCAAGAATGTCTGTGTTGATTGCGCGCTGCCAGCAGGCAGGCTTGTGGCATAAATACGCCCCACGCCCGCGCAGTTTGCCGCTGCGATCCACCACGATACCCTCTTCCGTCATGACGATCCGATTCAGGGCAGGTTTATTGGATTTTTCACGGCAAACCACACAACTGCGCTGCGGAATCGGTTTGCGTCGTAGCGACTGCTGCGCGTTCATCTCCCTGCCTCACGCTTTCCTGAAACACTCTGAATTAGACCGCAAATAGGGGTCTGGTTTCAAGGTCTGGTCTTTGGGGTTGGCTGCCCGGCAGGATCACTGAAGGGCAATCCTGCCGGTGTTTGCGGGCTGTGTGGCTCAGTCCAGATAATCGTCCCAGTCATCGCGGCGGCGGCTGCCTTTGCGCTGCCGTTTTGCCACGGTGCGACCTGTGTTTTCGTCGAAGACCAACTGCCGACCCTTTTTGCCCTTCTTGCCTTTCTTCTTGTCGCTCGGCTTGAGTTCGCTGTCCTCGTCTTCTTCCTCGTCCTCGTTCTCGGCTTCAGCAGGTGGTGTATACACCGGCTGGGGTGCGCTGGCGGTAACTTCTTCTACGCCTGGGCGCGCCTTGACAGGTTCAACGGCGGCGGCGTCACCAAAGGCAGGCATAACCGCATCGGATGCCGTGCTGGCAGCCTGTGCTTCTGGTTGGGTGTCGGGCGGTGTTTCGGCTGCGACTTCACCAGCTGCTGCCGCTTGCCGGGGAGTGTCCGGCGCAGTAATGCCGAACGCTTCTTCCGGCAGCACAAGCCTGTCGAGCGCCACCTGCACTTCGTCGAGCGTCTGCGGTGGCAGGTCTTTGAGCAGGCGGCGCAGGCGGTCTTCATCTACGAGGAAGCGCACCATAATTTCGCCCACGTTGTCCAGCGGCTGCAATGCCTCAAGGATTTCTTCAGAGAGTGGCAGGCTGCTGACAGGCATCTCGAATGCCTGCTGGGGCAGGGTAGCACGCACGGCGTTCAGTTCGTTCAGGCGGTTTTCGCGCAGTGCCTCGCGCGCAGCAAGCTGGGCGCGTTCTGCCAGGTCAGCAAATTTGCCCAGGGTCTGGAAGTCTTCCGGCTGGATAGTTAGTCCGCGCTGCTTCTTGTCCATGACCCGTTCGACATCCGTAACCAGATCCGCCCGGCGCACGCGGATATTCGCCATGATCGGATTGTCCAGCGTCTTGAGGGCGTCCTGCACTGCCTCGGTTACACTCTTGATGTCAATCCGCCATCCGGTCAGTTTGGCGGCGAGGCGGGCGTTTTGCCCCTCGCGCCCAATTGCCAGTGAAAGCTGATCGTCGGGCACAACGACAACGGCAGTGCGTCCGGCGTCGGGGTCATCCTCAAGGTAGACACCGGTGACACGTGCCGGGCTGAGCGCCTTTTCGATGAACTTCTCCTGATTGAGACTCCACTCGATGACATCAATCTTTTCATCATGGAGTTCCTTGACAATGTTCTGAATACGCACGCCGCGCATCCCGACACACGCGCCCACCGGGTCAATGCCTTCCTGCGTGGCAGAAACAGCGACCTTTGAACGGTAGCCAGCTTCGCGGGCGATATTCTTGATTTCGACCTGTCCGCTGTAAATTTCGGGAACTTCGTATTCCAGCAGGCGGCGCAGCATGTTGCGGTGACTGCGGCTGACCACGATATGCGGACCGCGATTGCCACGCTTGACTTCCATGACAAATACGCGCACTTTGTCGTGCGGTTTGTATTTTTCACCCGGTATTTGCTGGTTGCGCGGCAGCACTGCTTCGGTCCGCCCCAGACTCAGGGTTACGCTGCTGGCGCTGACACTTTGCACGACGCCGGTAACAACATCACCTTCGCGTTCGCTGAATTCGTCAAACAGGGAATTCCGTTCTGCTTCGCGGATTTTTTGCAGAATCACCTGCTTTGCCGTCTGCGCCGCGATGCGCCCGAATTTTTTAGTAGAACCTTCCACCTGCACCATAACCAGGTCCCCGTACTGCGCCGAGGGATCGTAGTAGCGCGCTTTTTCCAGCGTGACCTCGGTGCCGGGGTTCATCACTTCGTCTACGACTTCTTTTTCGACAAAGATGCGTGGACGCAGCGTATTGGGGTCAATTGTCGCTTCCACGTGCTGGGCGTTCCCGGCGTTGTTATCGCGCCGGTAGGCGGACACTAGTGCGCCGCGCAATGCCTCAAGCACGACTTCCTGCGACAATCCGCGCAGTTCCGCGATTTCCTTGAAGGCGACTTCAAATTCGTTCTTCATACTGCTGTGTTTCAGAACTCCCGTTCTCTTAACCTGGGGGAAAATGACGGTTTGTTTAAGCGGAAGATGCCAGTTGCGGCAAACGCTGTAAGGGTCTTTTTCCGGTGAAGCATGTGTACTTAAACGAAGAAGTGGGGGTTGCCCACTTCCTGAAAAGCTACATCGTTCGGCATTGTAACATGTCCGTTGGGAGGGTGTCAAGCGGGGGACAGGCACACCTCAACACGGCATGTCCCCTGTATCCCCCGTTCACCTGTTCGGAACTGCGGTGGCTTCGGGCGTTGCTTCGGGCGTTGCTTCGGCTGTCAGCTCCGGCGTAATATCCTCGCTGCTGGCTGTGTTCTCGCTGCTGCTGGCATCCGCGCTGGTCTCAGCCGTGACTTCAACTGTCAACTCCGCTTCGGGTGTTGCCTCGGTGGTGACTTCTTCGGTGACTTCCAGCGGGGCAGGCTGCTGCTCTTCGGGCAGTGCCGGTCGCGGGAAGGGCTGCAAGCGATAGATCTGCCCGGACGCTGCATCCGTGACCCAGACGAAGCCCTGCGCGTCGATGGTAATGCCACCGATGGTGCTGAACTGCAACCCGACAGCGCCTTCTGCGCGGAGCTGCCCGAATGATCCCAGGCAGTTGCCGTTAGTGTCGAAGACGATAATCATGCCGGTATCCGGGTCGGTCACATACAGCATGCTGCGGACGGCATCAATTGCCATATAGGCGCGGTTGGCGCTGGGCTGCCGCCAACCGGGGAAGCTGAACGTGCTGCGATAGGTGCCATCCAGCGCAAAGACCGAAATACGCCGGTTATTCCATTCGGCAACGTAAATCTGCTGCGTGTTTGGGTCAATTGCAATTGAGGACGGTTCCAGCAGTTGTCCGAAGCCCGTGCCGCTGTAACCGATGTCACGTACCCAGTTGCCCTGCACATCATAGACACGGACGCGGTTGTTGCCTGTGTCGGCGACATATACCAGTCCGCCAAAAAGCACGATGTCACGCGGTCCATAGAAACCGTCCTGTGGGTCACGCGGGGCACCCTGCGGGGCGATGTCAACGCCGAACAGCCCTTCGCTGCCCCACGAGAGCAGCCAACTGCGCTGCGGGTCAAAGCGTTGAATACGGTGATTCCAGGTATCCACGACAAATAGCCCGCCGTCATCGCTCACGGTCACGCTGTTGGGACGGTAGAAGACCCCGCCGGTTTCCGGTCCGTTGCCCAAGCCCAGATACGGGCTGGTTTCAGCGCGGTAGAGCTGTCCCGGCACACCGAGCGTGCGCACAAATTCGCCGCTGGTCGTGAATACCGAAATGCGCGCAGCGTTTTCCTCGGCGATGTAAACCAGCCCATTTCGGTCGTCAACGGCAATATCCAGCGGACGGCTCAACTGTCCCTCTGCATTACCGGCGCTGCCGAATGTGACAATCGGGGTGAGCTGCTGCCAGTTGTTCAGGCAGATGTTATCTGCCTGCTGAAGGTCACCCACGCGCGCCGTGCCATCGCCCACACCAAGCGACCAGATTTGTGCGGCGATGTCCTTACGGATATACAGATGCATGCGGTCAGCAACGGGCCAGTTTTCCACCGATAAATCACGTGCGATTGCCTGCCCGTAGGTGTCGTAGCTGCGATTCCACCAGATGTCCCAGATGCCGCGCCGCAGCAGTGGCGCCTGCGTATTCTCTGGCGAGAAATCGAAGACATTCAGTACACGCGGGGCAGTCAGGTTGAAATATTCCTGCATGGGCCACCACAGACGAATGAAGCCATCCTCGGCAGTGAAGTGGTAGTAATCGTCGCCAATCAGCGGTTCGAGTTTGTAGCGGTTTGCCTCACCGATGACGATAGCAACCGCGCCGTCAATGTTTTGTACCGTCGGGTTTGCGCCGATATAGCGCGCATTCTCAAAACTGCGGAAGTACCAACTGTAGGGCCACGACACCTCATTGTC
>DAOTWP010000051.1:0-15384 GCA_034435675.1 Anaerolineae bacterium | reverse complement strand
GTGGTTGTCATCGGCATGCTGATCTTCTACCCGCGTCTGCCGCTGCCGGCATTCTGGCTGCGCGTGGGCATGGGGCTGATCGCCGGGGGGGCGCTGGGCAACGCGCTGGATCGCTTGCAGCATGGGCATGTGATTGACTTCATCCATTACCAGATTCCCGGTCTGCTCTCGAATGTCTCCAACCTCGCCGATCATGCGATTGTGCTGGGCGTGATCATCGTGTTTCTGGATAGCTGGTTTGGCGCGACCGCGCGGCAGGCACGCGAACACCGCAGCGCGGAACGCCACAGCGCAGCAACCAGCAGTGCCGAACATCATAATCTCGCCGAAACCAGCAGCACCAAGCGTTTGGATACGCCGCCGGGCGACCAGCAGGTAGAATAGAAGCAGGCGAAAGTGAAAAGGAAAACGGTGAAAGCGGGAATGGGCGCTGACGGCGCATACAGGCGGTTCTGCCTGTCGTTGCAGCCAGCATGGGCAGCCAGCATGGGCAGCCAGCATGGGCAGCCAGCGCCGGTTTGCTGACCTTTTACCCTTCTTCTTTCTCCTGACTTAAGGCGATTACCAATACCATTACCGGGAGAGAACCGTATGCGTAAATTCCTGCTGCTGATTGTACTGGCGCTGTTCGCTGCCATGCTGGCTGCCGCGCTGGCTGCCTGCTCCACCGGCGACAGCCGCACCGATGCCGCCGCTGCGCAGAGCTTTCTGCCCACTGTGCCCGGCTTCAACACGGTGGATGCGGACAGCATCGCCGACGGGCTGGCGGCTGCGGGCGCTGCCGCTAATGCCAGCTTTGGCAATTTTCTGGGCAGCGCGGCAGTGCTGAAAGTCAACGATGTCATCCAGTGCTATCAGGATGTCGGCGCGGCGTCGGCGCTGCTCTATGTGCCGCAAACGCTGGTCGGCGGCACGCAGTTCCCCGAAGTCGGCGCAGTCGCGGTGATCAACGAAACGCGCATCCAGCGCAACCTGCTGCAATGCGTGTTGGGGACGGCGGATCGCGGCGCAGCCACCGCGCAGGCAGCGGCATTCGAGCCGTGCAATATGTCCGGCAGATTCACCGCCAGCAACGAACAGTTCAACTTCGTCTATATTGGCACGGGTCCGGCACTGTGCAGCGCGTACCAGGCGCACTTCACCGGGCTGGGCGCGACCTTCAACGACCCGCAAGGCTAAAGGCAGTCCGGCGCTGTAGCCCGGCGCTGCAAAGGGGGACACCACGATGACCCACGAGAATCGACCGCGCAGAACCGTTCGCCCGGACGCGATTGTGCCCGCCCAGCCAGCGCCCCCACACGCCATCACGCCCGCCAATCTGAAGCGCGCCCTGCCCGCCGCCGCTGCTGCCGTAACGACGGCGGCGGTGGTCACGGTGGGGCGCAGGCTGCTGACCGCGCTGGTACGCCGCGCCGCGTCTGCCCTGCAGGAAACCCCCGCCCCGCCGCAGGACCAGACAGCGCCAGAGGCACAGGCAGCGCCAGAGGAACGCGCGCTAACGCCCGCCCCGCGCGGCAGGCTGCTCTACCGCCGCGTGACGATCATCGAAACGGTGGAGCTATGGCGGCGTGAGGAGTAAGTTAGCCGCATGCCAACTCTCAAGCTCAACTACTCTTGAGTGACTATTTGTGTTTTCATTGTGGGAATTCAGCTACTCTTGTTGTTCAAGGTGGGTTTTGTTGTTTTCCCTGATCTTGGATGGTTGTTAAAGTCCATAGGAGTCGTATTAATGGTATAATCAAACTTATATGGTATTGCAACTAGAGAGATAAACAATATGAGTGGCAAATTCTTTGATGAGATGAGTGAACAATCACTGGTAAAGGCAACCATTGTAGCTAGGTACTTTGTCAGATGGGCGCACATCATGATTAATACCCAGAAAAGTAACGCAAAAAGGTATGGGAAACGCGAGGACAAAATCGCTTATATTGATCTGTTCGCGGGTCCTGGAAGATACAAAGCAGGTAGTGAATCGACACCCTTGAAGGTACTTTCAACTGCAATTACCGATCAAGATATACGGGAACGGCTCATTACGATTTTTAATGACAGAGACATAGAGAACGTAATGTCATTACAGCGAGAAATTGCAGCACTTCCAGATATTAGCAAGTTGCGTTATCCACCGAAAGTCATGAATCATGAGGTAGGAGAAGAAATCGTTAAACTATTTGAGCAGCATAGACTTGTGCCAACGCTCTTTTTTGTTGACCCTTTCGGGTATAAAGGTCTTTCGTTACGTCTCATCAATTCAGTGCTACAGAATTGGGGATGTGATTGTATTTTCTTCTTTAACTACAATCGTATCAATATGGGGTTGTCAAATGACGCAGTAGAGGATCATATGAACGCTCTTTTTGGCAGAAACGAGGCGGACTTATTGAGAGAACAATTGACCATACTGAGTCCCGATGAAAGAGAATTTGCCATTGTAGAACAACTTGCTAAGTCACTTAAAAATATGGGTGGAGAATATGTTCTACCGTTTTGCTTCAGAAGCGCAAAGGGAACTCGAACTACACATCATCTGATCTTTGTAAGCAAGAACTTCAAAGGGTATGAAGAAATGAAATCAGTGATGGCTGGTGAGAGTTCTCTCCATGAACAAGGTGTACCCAGTTTTGACTACAATCCCGCTACCGAAAGACAACCACTACTGTTTGAACTCGCACGTCCTCTTGATGATCTTGCAAGCATGTTATTGAATGAATATGCTGGCCAAACACTGACCATGCAGGAAATCTATCAACGACACAGTATTGGGCGACGTTTCATAAAGAAGAATTATAGAGAAGTACTTCTCCGCCTGGAAACTGAAGGCAGGATAACGACATCAGATCACAGAAAGAATACTTTCGCCGAAATTGTACAAGTTACATTCCCCGCAAAGAGCTAAACAGCACGCTTAAGTAGAGGTGCAAAGCGGTTCAACGGAAACGCCGCCCGCCAGTCTGCCCATTCGAGATTGCCCTTGAAGAACACCGGAATTTGCTGCGCATCGAAGATGTCCAGCAAGTCTTGCGTCCAGCTTGTTTCGGGTTGGAACAGCTTGCGACCATTCGATGCAGCGCCAATAATCACCCACTCAAATGGCAGTCGCTCATGCTCTCGCAGCCATGCCCGCAGCACCGGGGCAACATCAAACCACAGGGGTTCAATACTCATAAACCGGATGCCAGCCTGCACGACTTCCATCTGCTTGAGGTAAACCTTAAGCGCCCGCGCGCCGCCTTCAGCTTTCAGCAGATGTCCCGCAGGCAAACTTACCCCTACCCAGACATTCGCCGGAAAGGGATTGAACTCTGCCAGACGAATTGGATATTTGCTGAGCGTCTGGAAGGTGTGCCAGTGTGCCCTGCGCATCACGTCAAGCACCTTGCAAATCTGCTCTCGCGGAACCCAGTGACCGAACAAATCTGCCATACTGCCGACAAATATCCCGGCGGGGTCTTTCAGGCGCAGGGGTTCATTGAGTACATGCGGACGCCAGTAATGACTCTCGAAACCCCGGTCATATGCCTTTGTCGCAAGTCGTTCGGCAACAGTCTTGGCGTAACACTCAGTTACAGAACCATCAGGCATACGCCATGTACAGCCATGCAAGCAGCCGCCTGTCGGATTCCAGGTATAGCCCGGCAGCTCTACCTGCCTGCCGTCTTCAACCCGTTTAATCCGCGTCCATTCGATTCCGTGCGGATATTTCTGCTTGTTCACAGCACAGCCCCTCAAATAAAACTGATCAGCATCATCATTATAGAACAAATGCACGTAATTACAAATAGGTTAGCATATTTCTTCTGTTATGCAAATACCGGCAGATTCAGGGCTGCTGCTCCCGCGCGAGGAAGCCGCGTGCCAGCAGCAGCGCGGCGATAATCAGCGCGTCTTTCAGGTCGCCGCGTGCAATCAACGCTTCGACGGCTGCCAGCGGCGTGGGAATCACCTCAATCGGGTAAGGTTCGTCGCCTGCCAGCTTGCCGGGCGTCAGGTCGCGCGCCAGAAACGCATCAATGCGCCACTGGCTGTGCCTGCCCAGTGGGGTTAGCTCCGCCAGAAAATCCAGCCGCCCGGCGCGCAGCCCGACTTCTTCCTGCAATTCGCGGTTGGCGCTTTCTGCCGCGCTTTCGCCCGCGTTCACCGCCCCGCCGGGCAGCGACAGCACCTGGCGCGCATCAGGAATCGCCGGTTCGCGGATCAGCAGCACATTGCCCTGCGCATCCACCGGCACAATATAAACGCCAGGACTGGACACGACATATGGCTCATCGCGGTAGCCGCGATGCAGCTCAATCCAGCGATGCCGCGCCACCAGCGACAGCTCAATCCAGAAACGCAGCGTAATCGCTCCGTTGATCAGGCTTTCGCCCTCGTAGACCCCGCCGTTCGCCTCGATAATCCGCCGCGAGCCGAGATTGGTCTTGTCGCAGGTCAGCAGCACACGCGGCAGCCCCAGCCGGCGCGCCTCCAGCAGCCCCAGGCGGCAGATCAGCGTGCCATAGCCGCGCCGCCGCAGCGAGGGACGAATCTCGTAGCCGATGTGCCCGCCAAAGTAGCGCAGTTCCTCGTTGAGCGTGTGCCGCACCGAGACCCGCCCGATAAACGTGCTGCCATCGTCAGACAGCAGCCAGAAAATATCCTCCGGCACGCGCCCCGGACGGGGATGCATGCGCCGCTTGAGCTGCGTCTGGACAAAACTGTCGAAATGGCTGTCCAGCGCGGTCACATCCAGATCGCGATGCCGCCCTTCAGCGTGCGACTCGCGGATGAATTCGAGAAAACTGGCTTTGCAGCGTGCGGTGGGCGGGGAAAGAAAGGGCATAATCGGTGACCTCGCGGGCAGGCTGCGGCGGAACGGCGGGTTACTTAGAATCGGAGAGGCACGCCGATGACGTGCCCTGCTGTGGACGATGGCGGAATTGAACCGCCGTCCAGAACGCGCCTTTGGGATGGCGGGTTTTCGCGGGTTGTCTATGCGCCTTCACGCTACTGGACCGCCAGCACGCCCTGTCGAAGCCTGTATCGCCCCTATAACAAAATTATAACAGAAAATCGGGGACATGAATAGCCTGGGGTGTATTCGGAAATGGGGGCAGCGTCGCACGGCATTCCAAACCACAGAGGCACAGAGGGATAGATGCAAACTTCTCCGCGCCCTCTGTGTCTTTGGGGTTCATTGCCTTTGCGTTCTTTGCGGTTCGCTTTGCTGGCACTGGGGGCATTTGCCCCGAAATCCGCATGCACGCATAGCCTGAAGCAGGGCAAGCAGCCGCGCGCCCACCCCTGTCATGCCAGCAAGCGGGGAATTACTCGTCATCCAGCGCGATTTCCAGCGGACTGTGTGCCAGCAAGTTCAGCGGTTCTGCTAACCGGGTGACGGCTGTGACACGCTCTCTTTCCGTAAGCTGCGGTGCGACACGCGCAATCACCGCCAGCGCCAGGTCAATCTGCGCCTGCTGGAGTTCGCTCCGTTCGCGTTCGGCGGCCTGCCGCCCGCGTTCGATTTCCTGCCGCTGAAGTACCAGTGCCGGATCATGCTGTGCTTCGCCAGACTCACCGCGCGCTTCGAATTCCTTCAGTTCCGCCTCTGCCTGCCTGATCACCTGCTGGCGCTGCGTGATTTCAAGCTGTATCAGCCGTTTGGCGTACTGGCGCCGCCAGGGAAGCAGCACGGCGCACACGGCATCAATCGCGCCCGCCGCCGCCACATCAACATAGATGCGTGCCTCCTGCGCGATCAGCCTGATCTGCGCCTCTGCAAAAGGTTCGCCGCGCATTTCGGAAATACGCTGCTGCAATTCGGCAAGCGCCTGCAAAAAGGGGGCGACGTGGGCGGTCAGCGTGTGCGGCGTCAGGCTGTTAATGCCGTTGAGCACCATGCCCGTCGCGGCGGCGGGCTGTTCCAGCGTAATCGTCCTGCTGCCAGCCATGCCTTCCAGCGCCAGCACAAGCACCCGGTTGATACTGCCCGCCTGGCGCAGGGTTTCGCCCAGATTGGTAGCAAGGGAACGATCGCGCGCTAAATCGAGCGCCAGATCAAGGTCACGGATTAAGTCCCGGTCCAGATCACGCGCCAGTGCCAGCGCCAGTTCACCACCAGAATCACGGTCACGCGCCAGTTCGAGGGCGCGGTTCAGCGCCAGTGCCAGCGCATAATCCCCGGCAAGGGCGCGCGCCAGCGCACGGGCGAGGTCGCGGGCGAGGTCACGCCCCCGGTCATGTGCCAGCGCCAGCGCCAGCCCACGATCCAGGTCAACATCACCGGCGAGATCACGCGCGAGGTCGCGGGCACGCTCTAGCGCGCGGTCCAGCGCAAAGGCAGGGGCACGGGCAAGCACCGCCAGCGTCTGGATCTGCCGCTGGCGCTCCTGCAGGCTGTACACCAGTGCCACCGCCTGATCAGTATCACCCGCCACCGCCAGTTGGCGGACACGCTCGATAAAGTCATTGCTGCGTTCTTCCGCTCTGGTCGTCATCGCGGCAGTTCCTTAGCCAGACATTATTTATGCCTGATTCTACGCTAATGCCGTGGAACCTGCCACCGGACTGCTTGCCCCGCCGCATATCAGAACGTCTGCCCGCGCCGTGCCAGCCTGCCCGTGTGCAGAAACGCCTGCAATTCCGCGCTGCGCCCGGCGATAATCTCTGCCGCCCTGCCCGCCACTGCCGGGTGCTCCCGGTTGGCTGCAATCCAGCGGATCGACGCCAGATGCCGCCCGGCAAGCAGTGTTTCCAGCGCGGCGTGCTGGGCGATATCCAGCGGGCGCACGGCGCTGTAGCCCGCCCGCAGCCCCGCGTCCAGCGCTGCCGCCTGCGGGTGATCGCGTAACTGCCACAGCAGCGGCGTCAGATCATACAGGTAATCCCCCCAGCCGCAGTATTCCCAATCCAGCGCGGCAATGTCCCCCGCTGTAAACAGGATATTCTTGAGCAGCAGGTCGCCGTGAATCATGCCAAACACCCCGCGACCAGTGTCCGGCGCTGTCGTCGCCGCCGCCATTGCTGCTGCCACCCGCGCCGCCACCTGCGCGAAAATCTGCTGCTGCGCCGCGCTGAACAACTGCGCCCCCGCGCCAGGATCATAGACACCCCCTGCGCCGAACAGCCCCTCGGCATCGAGGCGCGGGCGGGTGAAGCCCGGCGGCGGGATAAACTGCGTGCTGAATGTGTGCAGTCGCCCCAGCCAGGTACCCACGCGGCGCAGGTCCTCCGGCGTGACGCTGTCTGCTGGGCGTGTTTCGCCGGGCAGATGCCGTGCCAGCAGCGCGTAGACGGCGTATGCGGGGACCGCGCCGTATGCCAGCGGCGGCGGCACGTGCAGCCCAGCCGCCTGCACTGCCCGCAGCCACAGGACTTCCGATTCGCCCAGCAGGACGCGCCGTTCGTCCAGCGGACTCAGCCGCAGCACCAGCGCGCCGTCCGCCATCTGCACACGGAACACGGCATTATGCGTGAACGCCAGCCAGTCCAGCCCACTGTAGGCGATGCCGAACTGCTCCAGCGCGGCGGCTGCCGCCTGTTCCCAGGATAGTTTTTGTTCACCTGTGGGGAGCATATGCCTCGCTGCCTTTGCTGCCTGTGCCTGCCGCGATTGTAACGGCGCGAGACACAGCGGGCAACGAGTTGGGGGTGATTTAATGTTGATCCGTCAACCCGGACGAGGGTGATTAGAGGCTGTCCGAAAATCCTGCCGCCACTGCCTTTGTAGGGACAGGGCTGAGACCCGCCTCTGCGGGAAAGATCACGAATATTCAGACCGCCTCTTAACGCCCATGATCCCCTTGTTCAGCAAAATCGGCTGCGAAACAGAGTCTCAGCGCATCAATACGTTTCCCAGACCGACTCGCCTTTAAGGATGCGCGCGATCTGTTTGGGGAAGCGCAGCCGGCTGATCGGTTTGCCGATGTAGCCGTCAAAACCTGCCGCCTGACACTTGGGAATTTCCGTGTCGGCGTCCTGCGCGGTAATCGCCACCACGATCACATCCTTGAGTTCCGGGGCAGCGCGGAGTTTCTTGAGCACTTCATAGCCGGTGGTGTTGGGCAGCGCCAGATCAAGCAGCACCAGATTGGGACGCGGTTTCATCGCCAGCGCCATTTCAACCACTTCGTGCCCGGTGGTGTTGATAAACGACTTAATGCCCAGATAGCGCATCATCACACCGATAATCGCCATGCCCCCGGCGTTATCTTCTACTACAAGTGCGCTCACGCGCGAAAAGTCCACTTCGCGTTCGACGTTGTCCATGTCCGCTGCTGTCATTGCTGCCTCATCTGCCCGAACAGGTGGTGATGAATCGCTGCTGCGCGCAATAATGCGTATATCAGGATTATAACGGCAATCTTATCCAGATGCGCGCTACAATCCCCAAACTTCACAAGCGTAAATCTAATGAAGATCGTAAAGGGTGTGGTTTTCTGCCGTCGTGCGCTGCGCCAGTGGGCGCGGGCACAGGGTCCGTGCAGCGTGCCGAGCTGCCACTGCATACGGGGTGTGGTTTGCAAAGCGTATGGCGCGGGTTGTGCTATACTTTGGCGGATAATCGTTGCTTCAGGAGTCCTCCATGCCGCAAGTTGAACAGTCTATCGATATTCGCGCCCCGCTGCCGCGCGTGTTTGATTTTGTCGCCAACCAGCCCGAACGCATGGCGGACTGGTGGCCCCCGATTGATTTTCAGCAGCGCGTCACGCCCGCGCCGACGGTGGTCGGGTCCATCTCGCGTTATGTCTATAACATGATGGGCGTGCGCATCAAAGGCGAACACGAAGTCCTTGCCCTGACACCGGATGCGCATCTGCTCGTCAAGACCATCAGCGGCATTGACAGCGCCTTCGAATTTATCTTCAGCCCCAGCGGCAGCGGCACCCGGCTGACTATTCGCGTCGATTACCGGCTGCCGGGGGCGCTCATCGCGCAACTGATCAACCGGCTGGCGATTGAGGAACGCAATCTTCAGGATTTGCGCGAAGGGCTGCAAAACCTGAAAACCCTGCTGGAAGCAGAAGCCGTCAGCCGCTAAGAACCTATCCATAAAGCGGTCATCCAGAACAAGGAATGCTGCTCTTTAAGAAAATAATCAGGCTGCCGGTAGGGCTGCAACCCTGCGAAAGCGTTATTCGATCAAATCCTTGAATTGCATCATCCCCTTGTCTGTCCAGGTTTACGGATCGATCCTGAGCCGGGGGAGCGCCTGGCGCACTCCCCCACGCTGCCCCCATGAATGCCCTGCTTTCAGGCGATCCACGTCGCCAGATCGCCCGGCAGCGGTTTCTGCATCGCCTTCAGATAGATACTCGCTTTGCCGTAGAAAATCAGCAGCCCTTCGCGGTAGATGTGGAACTGCACGCCGACCGGCGGCGTAAAGCCGTAGCCGCGATCCACCAGCTTGCCGCGAATATCGTCATCGGTCAGCCCACGCAGCGTGGTTTCCATCTCGGCTTCCAGCGCTTTGAACCATGCGCGCAGCTTTTCGACACTGCCCGCGATGCTGGGGTCGGGGTGGCGATAGCTGAAATCCTGCTTAAACGTCTTGAACGAGTCAATGTATGCCTGTTCGATTTCGCCGTTCTCGCGGCACAATTCGCCCAGCGTCATGTTGTTCCCCGGCAGGCGATAGGCGAGGTCGGCGTCGGTCAGCGCCTCAAGCAGTTGGTGGCGCAGCGCCAGGGTCATCTTCAGCATCTCAAAATGCTCACGTTCGATCAGGTTCATCAGAACTGCTCCTTGTGCTATGTTTTTGGCTGTCGTGCCTGTTTTCCTGCTGATACCAGCATAGACGACAATCCCTGACATCCAGTGTCAGGAATTGTGCTATACTGTGGAACGTATGTTTTAAGTGAGTGTTAAAAATGCGTGCTGACCGCCTGCTGTCGATTATGCTGCTGCTGCATGCGCGTGGACGCCTGACCGTGCAGGAACTTGCCGCGCAGCTTGAGGTTTCGCAGCGCACGATCTATCGCGATGTCGAGGCGCTGAGCATCGCCGGCATCCCGGTCTACACCCAGCCGGGTGTTAACGGCGGCGTTTTTCTTGACGACCATTACCGGCTGGCGCTGACCGGCTTATCTACGCCAGAGGTGCAGGCGCTGTTCCTGTCCACTGCGGGCGGTCCACTGGGCGACCTGGGACTGTCCGGCGCGGTACGGGGCACACTGCTCAAACTGTTCGCCGCACTGCCCACTGCGCAGCGTTCGGCAGTGGAGCAGTTTCGCCAGCGCTTCTACATTGACCCATCCAACTGGTTTCAGGTGGTCGAACCCTCGCCGTTTTTCGCGCTGCTTCAGCAGGCAGTGTGGGACGAGCGCCTGCTGCATGTGCGCTACCAGCCGGTCGAAGGGCGGCAAACGTCGCAGGTGGTCGAACCTTACGGGCTGGTAGCAAAGGCGAACATCTGGTATCTGGTGGGCAAAAAGCAGCACGGCGACATGCGCAATTATCGCATTGGGCGGCTGCAGGAGGTGGATCTGCTGGACGCCGTTTTTGAGCGCGATCCGGCGTTTGATCTGGGCGCGTACTGGCGCGAGTCCTGCGCGCAGTATGAACGCGAAGGGCTGGCGCAGAATCCCCCGTATCACACGGTGCTGCGCGTGCATCACGATGCCTTCTGGTATTTCCCGGCATATATGGAAGGTTACTACCGCCAGCTTGCGCCGCCGGATGCAGACGGCTGGCTGATGCTGGAAGTCAGCTTTGCCTCACTGAGCGAAGCGCGGATGCGCGTGCTGGGCTTGGGCGCTAAAATTCGCGTGCTGCAACCGCGTGAATTGTATGATACGGTGATCGCCACTGCCCGCGCGGTGCTGGCGCTGGATGCAGAGGGCTAGCCCGCAGCCTCAACCCTGTTCTGTCCTGATCGGAGATGTCCCCATGCGCACGACGCGCCCGCCATTTCCTCATCTGCTGCTCGTGGTGCTGCTGCTGCTGGCGGCGTTCGTAATGATCAGTCTGCATCTGGGGCGCGAAAGCCTGTGGCATGATGAGGCGTGGTCGCTGTGGGCGGTGCGCGGGGACGGTCTGCGCGGCACACTGGACACACTGCGCATCGTCATGGCGGATGTACACCCGCCGCTGTATTTCCTGCTGCTGGATGTCTGGGTTGGGCTGGCGGGCGAGTCGGTCTATGCCGTGCGCCTGCTGTCGGCGTTGGGCGCGCTGGTCGGGCTGGCGGCGACCTATGCTGCCGGGCGCAGGCTGCTGAATCGTGGCAGCGCTGCGGCGGCGGTGCTGCTGCTGGGCACTGCGCCGTTTTTTGTCTATTACGCCCGCGAAACGCGCATGTACGCGCTGCTGCTGGTGCTCGCCGCGTTGGCGACATGGGCATACGCGGGCTGGCTGGCACAGCCGGGCGTTGGGGCGCGGGCGATCACAGCAGGCAGACTGCGGTGGCTGCGTGGTCTGCTGCGCGGCAGTGCCTTTGCCTATGTGCTGTGCGCCGCCACGCTGCTCTACACACATTATGCCGGGGTGCTGCTGCTGCTCAGCCATGCGCTGCACCTGCTGCTGGCGCACCCCCGGCGTTTCGGGCGTTACCTGCGCCTGCTGCTGGGTGTAGCGCTGCTGTTTGCGCCCTGGCTGCCGTTTCTGCTGCGGCAGGTGCAGTCCGGCGGGCTGCCCGCTTCTGCCCCGCTGCCGACCAACTGGCTCACGCTGGAACAGCTCCTGCTGATCGTCACCACTGGCTATCCGGCGCTGTTCGCGGGGGCGCTGGCGCTGGGGCTGCTGCGCCGCTGGCTTGCCCCGGCAGAAACCCGTTTTCCCGCTTCGCTGGCGCTGCTGCTGCTCTGGCTGCTGCTGACTCCGCTGGCGCTGCTGCTGCTCAACGCCGTGCTGCCGCCGCTGTATCAGGTGCGCTATCTCTACGCGGCGCTGCCTGCCGGGGCTCTGCTGCTGGCTGGGGCGTTGTTCGGCGGGCGGCGGGCTGCTGCTAACCCCTATTTGCGACTGGTGGGCGGCGGGCTGCTGCTGGCGCTGGTCGGCACGCAGGTGTTCAACGATGCCAGTTTCTTTCCCCCACGTCCCGATTACGGCACGGCGGCAGCGCGCATGGCGGCGGCACGTGACTCGCTGCATCCTGCGCTGATTGACTTCACACCGCAGAGTCCCTTCGCCTACTATGCCCGGCATCTGCCGCTGCGCACGGGCATCACGATTGACCTGTCGTGGCGCTGGTTTGATACGGACGAACTGCGCGCGATTGCCGAACGGGTGGCAGGTGCGCCGTCCGTCTGGCTGGTGCTGAGCGCGCAAACGCCGCGCCTGTGGGATGCGCTGCTGGTGCTGGTCCAGGGGCGCACGGTGGGCTACCGGGACGCGGTGGAGGGCACACTGCTCTACCGCCTTGACCGTGCGGTTGACTCTGCGCCGGGCTTCGGCGTGCCGGACTCCGCGCTGAGCTTTGTGTTTGCGGATGCCAATGCCGTGCCGCTGCTGGCGTATGCGGGCGCGCCGCTGAACCAGCTTTACGCGCTTGCCGGGGAACGCCTGTGCTTTGACGCCCCGCTGCGCGCACTCGTCCCGCTGGCAGACGGCGCTTACCGTGCTGAAATCCGGCTGACACAGGGTTACAACACCACACGCGCCAGCCTGACTGTTCCGCTGCCCGCGCTTGCCCCCGGCGAAAGCGTCCCGCCGCAGTTCTGTCTGGACATCCCCGCCGAAGTCCCCGCCGGTCCGCATCACCTGCGGCTGGCAGTTCGCCCCGCAGCAGCCGGTCATCCGCTGCACCTGCTGGAAGGACCGGACACGCTCTACTGGGGGCAGGAACTGATTTTTGCGGCGGTGAGCGTTGTAGTGCCTTAGCGGCGTGCTGTAAGGGCGGGCGTATGCTGCCTTCAACACGGCTGCCTTCAGCACGGCTGCATCGCCTGCCGCTGCATCCTCAGGGCAGGCACGCCTCAAACGGTTTGCCGTCCCGGTGGCAGATCATCTGCACGACGTTGCGCCCGGACGCCGCCGCAATCGGCACGCTGCCGCCCGGCTCGACCCACTGCCCCGCCATGTAGAAGTTTTGCAGCCCCGGCAGCGTCTTTTTCACGCCGAAGATCATCATCGTCATCGTCTCGCGCGTCAGCAGCCAGCCGCAGGTTGACCCCAGCCAGTTGTTGGTGTAGCGCTCGTAGCTCAGTGGGGTTGCCTCGTCCACAAACTCGATGTCGGCGCGGATGCCGGGATAATGCTGTTCCAGATAGCCGATCACCGTGTCCGAAACCTGGCGCTGCTCAGTGTCGTAAATCCGCCGCCCGAAGATGTTCTGCCAGTAGGCATAATTCGAGCGCAGCATCACCTGGAGCACCGACTTGCCCGCCGGCGACAGCGATGGGTCAAAGCAGTAATGCTTGACGCCCAGTTCGCGCCGGTCTTCCCCGATCATCAGCAGCGGCTGATCCAGCAGATAGGTTGTCCAGTGCGGTTCGGCGGATAAATCACGCCTGACGCCCAGCGAAACCTGCACCTGCGAATGCAGCGCCAGATGCCCGTCATACATGCGGCGGATTTTGCGGTTGATGTACTGCCCGCCGAGCATGTCAAAAATCGTGGTGTGCCCGTCACATGCGGAAATCACCACGTCGGCACGGTGGATTTCGTCGTTATACAGCCGCACGCCCACCGCGCGCCCGTTCTCCGTCAGGATTTTCTCAACCTGCGCGTTGTAGCGCAGTTCACCGCCCAGCGCCAGATAACGCTTTTCCAGCGCGCGGGCAAATTCCAGCGAGCCGCCCTCCGGGAAACCCGCGTTGCCGTTGTGCAGGTACGCCAGCAGGAACATGCCCATCATCACCGGCGCTTCTTCCCACGAAAACATCTGCGCCACCGCCCGCCGCAGGAACGGGTCTTTAAAGCGTTCGGCAAACGCCTTTGACGACACCCGCGCCCAGCGCAGCATGGGCAGCAGGAACGGCGTCATTTTGCTGCCAAACTGCTGCCAGTCCTTGCCGTTCATCAGCGGGCGGGGTTTCTCGTAGAGCGCGAACATATCGAAGCGCGTGAACTGGCGCACGCCGTGGCAGAATTTCCTGATCAGCGGCGCGTCTGCGGGCGAAAGCGCGCACATATGCTGTTCCAGCCGGTCCGGGTCACAATAAACAATCAGCGTTTTGTCGCCATAGGTGATGCGCTGGTATTCGTCGTGGTTGATCATTGGGCGGTCCTGCACCGCGCCGAGTTCCTGCCACATGCGGTTGAAGGGCTGCCCTGCGCCGCTGCCAAACAGGTAGTGAATGCAGCCGTCGAAGACGTAGTCCTTGCGCTCCCATGCGGTGCACAAGCCGCCGGGCAAATCATGCAGTTCAAAAATGGTTGTCTGGTAGCCGTTCATGCGCGCGTAACAGCCTGCCGAAAGCCCGGCGATCCCCGCGCCAATGATGATGATGTGTTTGCCTGATTGCTGCGCCATGCGGTTGGTGTCCCCCTGCTCACTGCACCCGGTGTGGTTGGTAAACAAAAAGCAGGGACGCAAATACCACATTGCGTGCCCCTGCTTGTCTACAGGCATTATACGCGCGAATCGGCGGCGGGTTGCAGGAGACCGGGTTGTCGCAAACCAGGCGCTATGCCAGCGGCAGGCGCACGCGAAACAAACTGCCCGTGCCGACTGTGCTTTCCACTTCGATGCTGCCGTTGTGCAGGTCAATGATCTTCCGGCTGATAGACAAGCCCAGCCCATTGCTGCCGCCCGGCTGTGTGCGGGCAGCATCGATACGGAAGAAACGGTCAAAAATGTAGGGCAGTTGTTCCATGGGAATACCGCAGCCGGTGTCCTCGATTTCCACAATGCAGTTGCCCGCGCTGCTGCCCACCCGCACGCTGATCGTCCCGCCTTCGGGGGTGTAGGCGATGGCATTATCGAGAATATTGTGCAGCGCCAGTTCAATCTGTCCGGGGTCGGCATAGCCGAATGCCTGCTCGGTTTCCGCAAGGTAATGCAGAATCTGCTGTTTGCGGTGCATACGCGGCATCAGGTTGTTGACCACATGGTCAACACAATGATACAAATCCACCCGGCGCAGCAGAAAGCTGTCACCCTGATCCACGCGCGCCATTTCGACCATGCTGAGCAGCAGATGTTCCAGCGTGTCCACATGTTGTTCCAGCTTCGCCAGCCGTTCGCGCTGCCCGGCGTTGGCGGACAGGTTGTTGAGTAAATACAGGTCGAGGCGGATATTGCTCAACGGCGTGCGCAGGTCGTGCGAGGCGTGGCTGAGGAAGCGCCGCAGCAGGTCAACCTTATACTGCTCGAACAACAGGTGCAGCCGGTCGCGCTGTGCCTGGTCACGCCGGATGAAGATGGCAACGACGACGACCAGCAAATGCGCGGCATAGGTGGTCAGCAGTGCCAGCGGCGGATAAGAGAAGTAGTCCATGCGGGTCAGCGGCGAGGGCAAATCG
>DAOTWP010000050.1:0-15432 GCA_034435675.1 Anaerolineae bacterium | reverse complement strand
GCACGGCGAGGTCATCGCCAAATGCCTGTTCGCCCGGCGCGCTGACGGTGAACACGGGTAGTTCTTCTTCCGGATAGAAAACGCCGGTGCCGGTGCGGTACAGGTTGTAATACTCGGTAGAGAAGCGCATTTGCATGGCGATCGGCTTGCCCAGCAGCCGCGCCGCTTCGCTGTTGTGGCGCGTCGGGATATACGTCTGTGGATCAAGCACGAGCACACCAACCGGCATGGATTCCAGTACGCTGTTCAGCGACTGGCGTTCTTCTTCTGCTTCGAGGAACAGCCGCCGGTTTTCCAGCGCGATAGCCACCTGCGCCGCCAGCGTCCCGACAAACTGTTCGTCGCGTTCGTCGAGGTCTTCGCCGCGCAGACTGCGCCCGACCAGCAGCGCCCCGCGCACCTGTCCACCGGAACGCACGGGCACGGCAATGTGCTTGCCGACAACATTTTCCAGTTCGCTTTCGCTTTTGCCCTGGAATGCGGGATAATGCCCCGGTTTATTGACCACCAGGGCGCGGTTGAGCAGCACGGCATCCGCCAGCGAATGCGTGTGTTCGCGCAGCGGCAGCGTCAGCAGCACGTCGGGGGCAGCGCCATCCTCGCCTTGCTGTTGGGGCATGTGCGCTACTGTGTGGCGCAGCAGATTGGGGTTTTCATCATCACGCAGCATCAGCAGCCAGCGGTCATACCCGGCAGGGGCAGCCAACCGCCCGAACAGCTCACCGATACTCGCCTCAAAGTCTGCCCCGATCTGGCTGGCGAACTGACCGGCTTCTGCCAGTGCCAGCGCGCGCTGTGCTTCTGCCTGGGCGCGGCGTGCCTCGTTTTGCGCTTCGGCAAACAACTGCCGGTTTTCCAGCGCGATGGCGATCTGGTCCGCCAGCGCCTTGAGGAAGCGCTGGTATTGTTCATCGAAGGCGTCTTCGCGTTCGCTTTCGCACAGCAGCACCCCGAACCACTTCTGCCGCGTCTGGATCGGTGCGGCGACTGCCTGCCGGGTGTCGTGCTGGCGCAGCATCTGCCAGATGCGCCCGGTCTGGTCGTCCTGCGCGTCGCCGTCCCGCAAATGAATCGCGCCGTTTGCCGCAACCGTCAGTGCGCCGAAGGGCGCGCGCGTCTGGCTGAGCATCTGCCCGACCATCAGCAGCGGCGCTGTATCCACTTCGCGGGACCAGACAAACGCCACCTCAAGCTGCGGCGCATCCGGGCGCGGCGCAGGGGTCGCCAGCAGCACGCTGATATGTTTCAGCGGGGGCACAGCACCGCGCGCGTCATCCTGCGCGCTGCGGAACATGGCGATATGCTGCGCGGCGATATGGTAGACTTCCTGCACATCCTGCGCACTGACGATTGCATTGGTAGCGGCGTACAGGCGGCGGGTTTCGTCCAGCGCTTCGGAGGTCTGCACCAGCAGACGGCGGTTTTGCAGCACCGTGCTCATCTGCCCGGTCAGCGCCTTGTAGATTTCATAATCGCTCTGCGTGAACTCGCGCAGGGTCTTTGAGCTAATGTAGAAGATGGCAATCGGCTGGTTGGCACTGAACAGCGGGAATGCCGCGCTGGTGCGGTAGCCCTGCTGGCGAATCCAGCGAACGGGCGGTGGCACATCTTCTCTGGTCGGCAGGGTATCAATGGTGATTTCCGGTTCGCGGCGGCGCAGGGCGGAATTCGGCGGAATATGCACCCGATGGTCAAGGCTGGCGCTGTCCACACGTCCATCTTCTGACCGTGCCACGATGCGCCCGTGGGTGGGCCAGCCAGTGGCATCCAGTTCGCCGCTGAGCAGCGTCAGCGCAAAGTCGAGGTTGGGATCCTGCGCAGTGGCGACCGCCGCATAGACGAGATCCTGCTCGTTCTGCGCCTGGTTGATAATGCGGCTGGCAGAATACAGGTCTTCGGTGCGCGCCTTTGCCTCTTCTGATTGCAGCAGCAGCAAACGGTTGTCAATCGCGGTTCCTGCCAGTGCGCTCAGGCTGGTGAACAGCCGCCCTTCACGTTCGGTGAATTCGTGCGTGGCGTAAAGCTCCAGCATCAGCAGCCCGCGCCACTGGTCGCGCACTACCAGGGGGATAATCACAGCGGCTTGTGCGCCAAGCTGCTGGAAGAAGGCAATCAGCACTGGATCCAGCCGGCTGTCCTGCTGCGTGTCCTGCACCAGCAGAATATCGTTTTTGCGCAAACTGTTGAAGAACGTATGATCGCGCAGATCCATTTCCAGCCCCACAAGGCCGCCTGCCGGGCGGTCGCGCAGGATCACATCGGCTTGAATACGGATTGGTCCTGGTTCGGGACTGTCTTCGTTGAGCAGCCAGAACTGCCCGCCCAACGGGTTGGGCACAACCGATTCCAGCACAGCCCGCAGGACGTCCTCCAGCGTTTCCGCGCTGTTCAACTGCTGGCTGATCGCATACAGCGCCGATGTTTCCGCAAGGTTCGCCTGGGTTTGCTGGAACAGGCGCGCGTTTTCAATTGCCAGCGCGACACGTTCCGCGACAGCGTTGATAATTGCCCGGTCGCCTTCGGTAAATTCATAGCTGCTTTCGGCTTCAGCATGCAGTTCGCCGATGGTTTCGCCGCGAATGGCGATGGCGGCGGCAAGCCGCTGGTCGGCAGGCAGCGCCGTCTCGCTTTCAGCCGGGGCGGCTTCCGGGCGGATTGTTTTCAGGTCGTAACTGTAGCCCAGCGCGCCAAGACGCTGCAAATCCGCCTCCCAGCTTTCGCGTGTCAGGCGGCGGTTCAGTTCGTTAATCTGTTCCAGGCGCTGCTGCGACGCGCTGATCAGGCGCGCATTCTGCACCGAAATCGCCAACTGGTCTGCCAGCAGTTGATAAGTTGGCAGGTCGTCTTCCAGAAAGACGTAGGGCGTCAGGCTCTGAACGTCCAGCGCGCCGATCACCTCGCCGCCGACAATGAGCGGCAGACCGAGTTCCGCGCGGGTGTCGGGCAGCAGCGGGTTGCGGTAATGCGGCGCGTCGGGCGTCGTGTTGAGTGTGTCGTTGACGACCACCGGGTGCTTGTGCCGCGTGACCGTGCCGATCACCGTGCGCGAACCGACTTTAAGACGGTGATTTGCTGCCAGCAGCTTTGCGCCTGCTTCGCCGCGGCTGTAAGCCAGATAAGCATATTCGCCAACGTCATCTACCAGAAACACCTGCGCATGGTAGAAACCAAGCTGACGGCAGATTACCTCAATGGCGCGGTTGAGCAGCTTTTCGATGTCGGTCATCGCCACACTTTCACGGCTGATCTGCGAGGCAACTTCCATGTTGCGCGTCTGCCGTTCGACCTGGCGGTCATGCTCCTCGTGCAACTGCTCCATATACGCGCGCATCTTGTCGAAGGCAGTCAGCACGCGCTGCATTTCTTCGCTGCCCGGCGCGGCAGCCGGGGCTGTCGGGGCGATAGGCTGGGTGCTGCTGCCGGTGGGGGCAGTGGCCTGTGTACTGCTGCCGGTCGGGGCGCGTTCGGCGGTTTCACGCCGGGGTGCTGCCGCCATGACCGCATCCGCGCTGCCGGTTTCCAGCAGCGTCAGGTGTTCAATCTGTTCGGCAGTGACATCCACCGGGCGCAGCAGCGGGCGCAGCAGCAGTTCGATCCCCACCAGACTGAGCATGCCGATGCCAAAAACTGCGATGGTGATGAAGAACCCGGTCGTGTAGGTGCGCGCATAGAAACTGCCGTAATTATCCAGCAGCAGCAGCCGCCACGGCGTGTTGTTGACCGTATTAATCCCGATACCACGTGCCGAAACGACCAGCCCGGCAGTTTCCGCCGTGTCAAAGTCAAAAGTACGTTCATTGAGCAGGGTCACCAGGTCAGCGGGCAGGTGATCCGTCAGCAGCACTTCGATCTGCGGTTGGCTGCCCGCAGCGCTGAGCAGGCGGGGATCGAAGGGCATGGCGTTGAGATAACTTTGATCAACGTCGCCGCTGTCCACAACGACATGATTGTCATTATCCAGCAGCACCAGCCGCCGCCCGAAGGTTTCCGCCCCGACTGCGCTGGCGTTGATCAGATCAATCAGCGGCTGAACTGCCACTTCAAGCTGGAGCACTCCGACCACTTCGCTGGCGTTGATGTTCGAAAAGACCGGCGCATACAGATGGATGATGGGCTGAAACGGCGTTCCGTCAGGGGTAGGCTGGTCAATGCGCAGCACCTGACCGAAGATGGTGGTACGCTGCGCGCCAATCACACCACGGATAAACGCATCCTGCTGCTGCCAGGGGTTCGGCACACTGCCACGCTCGACCGAAACCGCGCCATAGGCGGTGCGCTGCGTCCAGATGCGGCTCTCAATTTCCCCGGTGTTCCACACGCGCGAAGGCGTAATAAAGCGCACTGCCAGATAATTGGGATTGCGCCCCATCAGAAAAGCGAAGTCCGCCAGCATTGACGTTTGCGCATCTTCAAATTCTTCGATCAGCAGACTCATGTCTGACGCACGGCTTGCCTGCCGCCCAAAGTCACGGGTCGGCGGGCGGACGGCAACCGCTTCCAGATCCGCGCTCGCCGCTTGCAGCACACCCGCTTCGATGTTGGCTGCCAGGGCGTCGGTGCTGGTGACCTGTTCACGGCGCTGGAACTGGGTGCTGGCAGACAGTGAGCCGATGCCGCTGATGATCGCCACTGCCAGAAACGCCAGCAGCACAGGCGGCACGATGCGCCGCATGACCTTCGATCTATAAGACATTTTCGGTTTTGCCTGCATCCCTGTGTCGGTCCTCATGATTCATTCACCCCATGCGTGCCGTTGGGTGTGCCATCTTCGTGCGACGCCGCTGTGGCGGCGGTTGGCGCTGGCGCGGCGGTTGGCGCTGGCGCGGCGGTCGGCGCTGTGGCGGCGGTCGGACGATTGAGCCGTACTGCCACGTGCGGGACTCGTAGTGCCTGCCCGACTTCGCGCACGGCGGTGCGCAGGATTTCGTCAATGTCGGTTTGCAGGCTCAGCTTGGCGTTGATTTCGTTGATGATGCGTTCGCGTTCGGCAGCGAGCTGGCTTTGCTGGAACAGGCGCGCATTGTCGAGGCTGACCGCCAGCCGTGAGACCAGTTCTTCTGCCAGCAGCACTTTGTCGTTGGTAAAATCCTGTGCGGAAAGCTCCCAGACCACCGCGCCCAGCCGTTCCCCACGCAGGCGGATCGGCACCCCCACCGGGACGGTGCTGCGCTCGGTCAGGTCGCCAATCACCACACGGTCCTCTGCCAGCACCCGGTCACGGAAAAGCTGCATATCGGTGGGCGTCAGGTGTCCGGCGGCAGCGCTGAGCGCCTGCCTGCGCTGCTGGTAGAGATATTCTTCCCACGCGCGGCGGGTGCCGGTGCGCGTCGTGCGGCGCTGCGCTTCCACTGTGCGCATCACTTCCTCGTACAGGCGGGCGCTTTGCATGGCGACGCTGATCTGGTCTGCCATCGTGCTAAGGATGTCAATTTCGTCAGGGGTAAAGCTGCCGCTGAACCGGCTTTGCACATCCAGCGCCCCGATCACTTCATCGCCGCTGAGCAGCGGAATTGCCAGCTCTGCGCGGGTATCGGGCAGAAATTCGTTGCGGCGGTGAACTTCGCTTTCGGCGGTATCACGGGCGATGATAATCTGCCCTTCGGCGGTGGTCTGACCGATCACGCTGACACTGCCCACGGCGAGTTTGTGCCCACGCGCCAACAACTGCTGCCCCGGTTCGCCAGTACTGGCGCGCAGCACGGCATACTGCCGGTCGGGGTCAATCAGGAAGATCTGCGCGTGATAAATGTTGGGGAAGCGCTCGATAATCAGGTTCACTGTCTGATCCATCAGAAATTGCAGGTCGCGCTGTGCCGCGATGAAGCGCGCGATGTCGCGGGTCGCCTCAAGGTCGCGCACGCGGCTGGCGATGCCCGCTTGCAGGTCCCGCAGTTCACCACGCACCCGCTGGCGCAGGTCGGTAAACCCGGCGATGATCGCCCCGCCTTCGTCGGTGCGGTCTGCGGCGGGCAGCGGTGCGTCGTAATTGCCCCCAATCAGCGCCTGCATTGCCGCGTAGACCTGGCGCAGCGGCGCACCCATCAAGCGTTCAAACCCCAGCACCAGCGCGGCAATAATAGCCAGGCTGATCAACCCCAGCGGCAGCAGCAGGGCATTGCCCTGATTGATGCGCTCGTTAAACAGCCCGGAAGGGTTCATTTCGGTGACGACAATTAACTGCGTGGCTTCGCCCACATTGGAGATGATGCGGAAATCGCGGTAATACTGCCCGGCGCTGCCGTCCGGCGCGGCGTAGCTGTAGCTGCTGTTTTGCAGCGTACCGCTGAGCACTGCCGCCGGGCTGATACTTTCCACCGAGGCGCGTGCCTGCGCTTCATAGCTGCGCGGGGCAATCAGCAGCGCGTCATTGGACAGCAGGTAGCTGTTGGTCTGCACATAATCGGTATCGCGCGCGGTCAGCAGCGGGTAAAGCACCTGGCGCTGGTTGATCTCGCCAATCAGATAACCAATGACCTCGCCGCGTTCGTCCGTAATGGCGTTGGCAACCTCAATCACCGTGCCGACGGGTGTCTCGCTGACCACCAGCGTTTGCAGCGTCCCGGCTTCTGCCACCGCGCTGATCGTCTGGTAAGTGCCGCTGCCGGCGCTGCTGCTGCCGATCACCCCGACGGTGATCTCGGCAGTGGTGGTCAATACGACGCCCTCAGTGGTGAGCAGGCGCACACTGCTGAACAGCGCGCCCGGCTGCGTCACCAACTGGCGGCGGCTGGCATCGGTGAAACTGCGGGTAGACTGCCCGGTGATACCCTGACTGAACGCTCCGCGCACCGTCGTGCGGGTCGAGGAATTATTGATAAAGGTGTTGAAATCGTTCTGCGCCTGCTGAAGCACCGCCTGAATCTGCTCCTGCCGCTGGATGCCCTGTTCTGCGGCATAGCGGCTGAGGTTTTGCCGTTCTGTTTCCAGCCCGCTGGACCGAATGAACTGTGCCGCGCCAAGCAGCGGCAGCGCTGCCAGCAGCACCAGCACACCCAGCTTGAGCAGGTACGACCAGTTACGAGGGTTTAACCGCCGGAGTACATTCATACTGCTGTGTCCTCTCCACGCGCCGCGCCGGTCAATGCGCCCGGCTGCAGGAAGATCTGCGCGTTAATCGCCCCCAGCGCTTCCTGGAAGTTTGCCGCCGCCAGCGCCAGCACGGTGTCCACATCGGTTGAGCTGAGCAGCATCGCGCCGGACTCGTTCGCCTTGCGTTCGCGTCGAGCCTGCGCCTCCACCTGTTCAAACAGGCGTTTGTTTTCCAGCGCAGAAGCCAGACGACTGGCGACCTGCTGCGCCAGTTCACGCTGGCGTTCATTCAGCGCTTTGTTGCCCGGCAGGGTAAATGCCATCGCGCCCATCACTTCGCCGCGCAGGACAATCGGCACTTTGAGCACGCGCCCGGTGTCGGTCTGTTCTTCGATCAGGGTCTTATTCTCGAACACAGGCATCAGGTCGGCGGGCAGGTCGGTAGCGGCAGTCGGCGCATCCGCACTCATCGCCAGGTCGTAGCCCAGCGCACGTTTGCCGCGCTGCTGCAAGTAGGTATCCCAGGTATCCCCGACGAGTACGGCGCTCTGGCGGCGCACCTCGCGCAGTTGTTCGCGCAGCCCGGCGCTGGCGCTGCGTTCTTCCTGCAAGCTGCGCTGCAGCAGCCGCAGTTGCCGCACATAGTTCACACTGGCGGCGATGTCTTCTGCCAGCAGTTGCAGCGCATTGAGTGTACCCACACTGAAGCGCAGGGCAGTGGCAGACTGAATATCGATCACGCCAATCGTGCGCCCCTGATGCACCATTGGCACTGCCAGCCCGACCAGCGAATCGAGCATAAAGTGCTCGCGTTCAGTTTCCGGCGACTCCGCCGACACGCGGATGATCTCCTGTTCACGGGCGGCACGGCTGAGGGCATTGCCGGTGTTCAGGGAATAGCTGCGGTAAGTCGCCAGCGGCTGGCGCGCCTGCTCACCAAGCTGGTTGCTGAGCATGCCGGTTTCGTCCAACCGGTAGACCTGCACCAGCGAATAGCCAAAATCGCGGCGCAGTGTGTCGAGCATCTGGTTGAGGATTGTCGCCTCGTCGCTGCCCGGCTTGATCTGCTCCTGAAGTTCGGCAATGGCGCGCACCCGCCGGTTGTCCAGCAGCGCTTCGCGGATAATCGTCGAGACATTGCCGCTGAAGGTGAACAACAGCAGGGCACTGAAGATGATATTGACAAACACCAGCCCCAAGCCATCTGCGGCAGAGGTCTGCGAGAGGATGATTTCGGAGGTGGCTTGCAGTTCGATCAGCGGACCGAGCGCGACCATCAGCAGCACGACGATGGTGGTCAGCACAATACCGGGGCGTTCCAGCAGCACCCCGGCGGCGACAATCGGGGTAATCACCGGGAAAATCTGGCTGATCGGATCCACGCTGACCAGCGTAGAGCTGGGCAGCACCAGCGCACCGATGGCGAACACCACCAGGCGGCTGGCATTGCGCAATTGACCGCGATTGATCAGCACATAAATCAGGGTGAAGATACCAGCGGGCGCCAGCAGTGTGAGCGACAGAAACGGCAGGTTGACCTGTCCGCCTTCGCCAAACCAGCCGAACAGCACAAAAAGCGACACGACCAGCCCCAGCGCCAGAATCGCCAGATTGATGAGCAGCAGCCCAGCGGCACGCTGGCGTTCAATAGGGTTGTCATAACGTTCACGAACCTGAAAATAGCGCTGTAACCGGGCGCGCAGACGGTTGATCATGACTCAGTCCCTCCGTTCACATGCCCACTGTGCCCGTTGGTTGTGCCGGGGCTGCCGCCATTGCTGTAGCGCTCTGCACGTCCGCTGCTGGGGGGAGCGGTGTCGGGCGGGGTGGTGGGTGCTGTCTGCGGGGCGGTGCTTTGCGCGCCTGCTGCCTGATAATTGCCCAGACGGATCGCGCCCTGTTCTGCGCCCAGTGTTTCGGTCAGTTCCTTCACGGTAATGCGCAGCAGTTCATCCACCGTCGTGGCAGCCTGGAACTGCACGGCGATTTCGTTAATGCGCTGCTCCTGTGCGGTTGCCTGCTGTGTTTCTTCAAACAGCCGCGTGTTTTCAAGGCTGGCGGCAAGCCGCTGCGCGACGGCTTTCATCATTTCCAGCGCGTCCTGCTCGTGGACGATCTTTGCCGAGGTGACTTCAATCGCGCCCAGCACTTCGTCGCGCAGGATGACCGGAATGGCAATAATCTGCTGATTGTTGATCTGCCGGATCACCGGACGGCGGCGCTGCGCTGCTTCGCGCAGGTGTTCGTCCCATGTTTCGTCCATGCTGATCTGGCTCTGCTGGATATTCACACCGCGCACCGGCTTCTGCTCGCGCAGGTAATCGAACCAGCCTTCTTTGGTGAGCTGGCGGTTCAGGCGTCGGATCTCGCGCAGGTTGGATTCTGCTTCGAGGAACAGGCGCTTGTTTTCCTGTACACTGCGCTGTGTTTCTTCAAACAGACGCGCATTGCGCACTGCCGCCCCCAGCAGGTTGGCGGTAATCTGAAGCGCTTGCAGGTCATTCGGCTGGAAGGCATCGTCGCGCATGCTCTGGACATTGAGCACGCCGATAACTTGTTCGGCATCGCGAATCGGCAGGGCGGCTTCGGAGCGGGTTTTGGGCAGCACGTCACGACGCTGGAAGAAGCTGGAAACGTCATCCGCCGTAGCGATAATCGCGTCGCCGCGCTGGAACACCGCCGTCACCGTGTTGGCGCGGTTCAGCGTCAGCACATAGCCCTCTTCGACCAGGGTGCGCCCACGTTCGCCTGTGCCAGCGACCAGTTCCAGCAGACTGCCCGCCGGCGCGAGCATGAAGACCTGCACGTAGTAATAGATGAAGCGGTCGCGCACGAATTCGGCGGAACGCTGGAGCATTTCCGGCACATGCATCATACCCATCGTTACGGTGTTCACTTCGGCGGTGGTTTCCAGCAGCGAAGCGCTGCGGCGCTGTTCAGTGAAGATTTTCGTCAGGGTGGTGAAGAAATAGCGCAGCATGATGCCGACAGCAATAAACGTAAAGACCAACACCAGATAGAAGCCGATATCGCTGTCCTGGAACCGAATCTGCGCGTTGACCTGTTCATAAATGCTGAACAGCCCTCTGCCAGTCACCAGCAGCAGCCCCAGCAGGTACAGCTCGCGGCTGTTGATGACAGCGGCGGTGACTATCGTGAGTGTGCCGTAGAACAAGAGACTCACCGGGCTGGTGGACAAACCCATACCGGTCAGCGTCAGCGCATAGAACAGCCCGCCGGCGGTAATCAATGCATCGCGCCGGGCGAAGTAATAGACCAGCCCGAACGCCGGAATGTTGATCAGTCCGGCAATCAGCGGCGCGGCAATGCCAGTATAGTCCTGGGCGCTGGCAATGGTCACAAAGGCCCACATGGGCACAGAGACCATGTTGGCGACGGCGGCAATCTGAAAATAGCGCTTGCGCAGCAGCGCCAGCGAGTCCAGCGTGGGGGTGGGCGTTCTCAGGGTTCTCACGGCTGCCGTTGACCTCCCTCTGCACTGCCTGTAGCCCCCGAACTGCTGCCGTTGGGCGGCGGGGGATCACCCAGCCGGATGGCAACCCGCGCGGCTTTGAGGGCGTCCTGCAGGCTGCGGGCAGCTTCGGTCAGGGTCGATTCAATATTGTTGGTCGCCTGCAAACGGCGGCTGATTTCGTTGACCAGCGCTTCACGCTGCGCCACACGCTGGCTGTCTTCCAGCAGGCGGGTATTTTCTGCCGCCAGTCCAAAACGTTCACTCACTTCCTGAATCAGGCTCAAGTCCTCCGGCGAAAAACCGCGCTCCGCATCCAGTTCAAACTCCATCGCGCCGATCACCTGCCCGCGCACAGTCAGCGGCACGGCGATAATCTGCTTGTCGTTCTGGTGGGTTTGCACCAGATTCTTGTGGCGCACCGCATCATACAGCGCGGGCGTGGGCTGTGTTTCGTCGCTGAGGACATCGTTGATAAAGTCCATGCTCATCGTCAGGCTGTCCCGGCGGGCGGTCAGGTATTCTGCCCAGGCGCGCCCGGT
Source organism: Anaerolineae bacterium (assembly GCA_034435675.1). Lineage (GTDB taxonomy): Bacteria > Chloroflexota > Anaerolineae > Aggregatilineales > Phototrophicaceae > DAOTWP01. Next base: position 4,389 of record DAOTWP010000050.1, on the reverse strand, counting down.
CAGGCGTTCATTAAGCTGCTCCACCTCGCGCAGCGCCCCGCGCGTCTGCTCCACAAGCCGCTGGTTTTCGATAATGCGCAGCTCACTTTCTTCAAACAGGCGTGCATTTTCAATTGCCAGCGCCACACTGTCTGCCAGCGATTGGTAGATCGGCGTATCGCTGTCGGGGAAGGACAGCGTGCTTTTGCTTTGCAGATCCAGCGCGCCGATAATCTGGTCGCCACGCCGCAGGGGGAACGCGGCTTCGACAGCGGTATCAGGCAGAAATTCGTTGCGGCGGTGGACGGAATTGGCGGAACCGCTGCGGGCGATCACCGGCTCGCCGGTCTGGGTCACCCGCCCGATCACACTGACACTGCCCACCGGCAGGCTGTGCTGGCGTTGCAGCAGCAGTTTGCCGACCTCACCAGTGCTGGCGGCAAGCCGCGCGCTCTTACCTGCCGGGGTCTCTTCGACCAGAAACACCTGCGCGTGATAAATGTGTTCAAAGCTGCCGCGAATCTGGTCAACAATTCTTTCCAGCAGGCTGTCCAGGTCGGCACGCTGCATGATCGTCGTGGCAACCTGCGTCGTCAGTTCCGCCAGTTTGATGCGTTCTTCGCTGGCGGCGGCGAACCCGGCGCGGCGGCTGATGCGCACCAACCGCAGGTACTGCCAGGTCAGCAGGGCAATCCCGGTGAGGATCATGAAGATATTGATGAAGTCCGTCGCAGAGTTAAAGGTGAGGTTGTTTTCGGGCAGATTGGCGCGCTGCGCATAGCCGATAGCGACGTTCACCAGCGTGAACACATACATCGCCGCCAGCCCACGTTCGCGCACCAGCAGCCCCGCGCCGACCACCAGCGCCACATAATTCGCGCTGATGGTTGGGCTGGGCAGCCCCGAAGGCAGATAGACGTAGACGGCAATGGCGTAATACATCAGCAGCGGCAGCCAGTTTGCCAGCGTCAGATACCCCCGCCGTGTCAGCAGGTACGCCGCCGCGCCCATGCCGAAAAATGCAATCATCGCGGTCGCCACATACGGGCTGACCTGCGCCAACCGCGCCAGGGTAATCGCCCCCAGTTCCGGCGCGAGTGCCAGCCCTGCCCAGGGGGTGCGGATCAGGAAAGCGAAGAATATGCCAAAGACCAGCAGCACGGTGGTGATGATATACAAAATGCGCGCACGCTCACGATCCAGCGGGTCAGCATAGCGTTTGACACTGAAAATCGTCTGCATCAGTCGAGTCATGCCCGCGTTTACTCCTGCTTGTCCGGCGTATTCGTCCCCAGACGAATGCGCGCTTTTTTGGCACCCAGCGCCTTGCCCAGCTCAATCACGGTGATATTCAGCATCGCGTCAATGCTCGCCTGCCGCTGGAGCTGCGTCGAGATTTCGTTTGCCAGCACCTTGTTTTGCGCCAGTCGCTGGCTCTGGGTGAATGCCTCGGCATTTTCCAGCGCCACCGCGAACTGGCTGACCATCTGCTGGAACACAGTGCTGTCGGTGGGTTTGTAGAGGTGCGCCGCTTTTGCGGCAACTTCTACCGTGCCGCGCATAATGCCGCGCAAAAAGATTGGCGCGGTCATCAGCGATTTGACCGGGATCCGGTAGCCATGCCGCAGCGGGCTGGTGTCGCCCATTTCGGGCAAATGCATAAACTGCCGCGTGCGCCATACTTCGCCAATTGTCGTGCCGCTTATTTCAATGGTGGGCGGTGTCGTGACATTGGTTACGGTGCTGTCGTCCACATACTGCCCAACGACACGCATTTCGGCGCGTGTTTTGTCGTACAGCGCAATCGTCATCACATCCAGCGGGATCATGCGCACACATTCGCGAATCGCCACCTGAATGATTGTTTCGAGGTCGAGCGTTGCCTGCACCGACTGGCTGAACGTGGCGATGTGCTGCAACTGCTCCGCGCGGCGCTGGGCGTCGTGCAGCAGGCGCACATTTTGCAGCCCGATGGCAATCTGTGTGCCCATCGTCTGCGCCATTTCGATCACGTCTGCGCTAAAGCTGCGGTCAGCATACTGCGTGCTGAGCGCCAGCGCGCCGATAAACGTATCCCGAATGTCCACCAGCGGCAGCAGCAGCACAGTGCGGGCATTGATGCGGCGCAGTGCCGCGCGATTTTCAGCGCTCAGCAGGCTGGCGTTTTCAAAGTCTTCAAGCACCGTGGGCTGGCGCAGTTGGCGGATGCGCTGCTGGTCGGGAGTGGTCAGGTCAAACTGCGCGTCTTTAAAGCCATAGTCGGGATATTCGCTGACCACCCGCGCCGAAGTGCCCGCTTCGTTGAGAATCATCGCGGCACAATGCTGGATGTTCAACGCCGCAACCAGCGTTTGGCAGCTTTCTGCCAACAGGGCAGTTTCGTCCACGCGCGTGGTCAGCACCGCGCCAAGCTGGTTGATGGCTTGCAGCACACGCACCTGATTACCCAACTGTGCCGCGCTGGTTTGCGTATCTGCCAGCAGGCGCTGAATTTGCAGCACCACTGTGACCTGATCGCGGATTGCCGTGTACAGCCGCCGCGTGGTTTCGCTGATCGCTTGCACTGCATCAAAGTTGATGGCGATAACTTCCTGAACCCGCCCTGACTCGTGAATCATCAGGCTGATGCTGCTGCGAATGCCCTGCTGCTGAAAATAGGGTTTGAACAGGCGGCTGATCGGGTCTGTCTGGGCATCTTCGACAAAGGTAATCTGGAAATCGGGATCGTTGAACAGCGCGTTCAGCCGGGGCAGCGCCTCATCAATCATGCCGCCCTTGAGCGACATATCCAGCACCTGTTCTTCACTGCCGCTGATCCGGTGGCGCAGACGCAGGTCACTGACACTGCCCCGGCGTTCGCCTTCGCGTTCAACCTGCATATGCGCGACAGACACGGCACTGGGCGCGAGATGATCACGCAGGGCACGCAGCACATCGAGCATATCCTGCGCGTTGAGCAGGGCGCGGTTGGTTTCGTATAGGGTGCGCATTTCGTACAGGCTGGTCTGGGTGTTGGCGAGCAGTTGGCGGTTTTCCAGCTTGATCGCCAGTTGGTCGGCTACGCCGCGCAGCGCCCGCTGACGATCCGGCGCGATTTGTCTGGGCGTAGGATTGTGCAGGTAGACCATGCCAATCAGGCGGCTGCTGACCATCAGCGGCACCAGCACCAGCGCCCCAATATTGCGCGCTGCCAGCCGGATTTTCTCGGCACTGTTGAGTTGATTGGCGGTGGAGACATCTTCGACAATCAGGCTTTCGAGGCTGGTCAGGCTTTCAAACGCCGGAATCTCGTCCGGCGAAATCGGTTTATCTGCCGGGCGCGCATTAATGGCGTCCACTTCTGCCAGAATGCGCCAGTTCGATGCCGCGCTGTCTGGTTTGAGGATTAACTGCCCGCGCGCAAAGCTGCCGCCGGAAAAGCGATACAGCGCCGCCAGCATGTCCGCCAGCGTGCTGCTGACATAAACCGCGCTGGTCGCCTCATATTGTGCTTGCAGGCTGCTTTCCGGCGGGTCGGCATTGAGGTCTGCGGCGCGCAGCAGCGCCAGCGCCAGCACCAAGCCCAGCAGTTGCAGGCGTTCTTCGGGCACGCTGCCCGCCGCCTTGAGATGCACCTCCAGGCAGCCAAGCGACTGTTCGGCAGTGACCAGCGGCACAATAACACGGGTGCCTTCAACTTTCAGTGCGCGGGTTTGCAGCGCCGCGCCGTAAATACCGCCTGGTTGCAGCGGGGTCGAGGCGGCGGTATCGGTGCTGCCATGCAGATGCAGCAGTCCATCGCGCAGCAGATAGGCACGCAGCGAGGCGGCTTCGGGTAGTGCCGTTTTCAACGCTGGCAGCGCCCGTTCCAGCAGTGCTGCTGGCTGCCATGCCCCCTGCGCGCCCTGTTCCAACACCGTGACGAGTTCACCAAGTTTGGCTGCGCTCATTGCCCCCCTCCTTAACTGCTTGTCTTGCCCGGCGGGTTATTTCCACTCCCAGACCTGTTCACCTGCGAGCAGGCGGCGGATCTGAACCGGGAAGCGATCAGGGTCGAGGGGCTTGCCCAGGAAGCCGTCGAACCCGGCTTTTTGGGCGCGGCGCATCTGGTCTTCGCTGGCTTCGGCGGTCACGGCAACGACGATCGTTTCTTTCAGGCGGGGATTAGCGCGGACCTTTTGCAATGCCTGATAGCCGTCTTCATAGGGCAGGCGAATATCCATCAGAATCAAATCAATACGCGGCAGGGTTTCCGCGAACTGAACCACCTGCCAGCCAGAGGTCTTCCATTCGCAACGCTGCACGCCCATGAAGGCGAGCATTCGTGCAATCAGCACGAAATTTGGTACGTTATCCTCCACCACCAGCACATGCGCCTCGCTGGGGTCGATAGGCGTCCGTACATTATCCCTGTTCGTCATTCGCGTCTCC
>DAOTWP010000049.1:0-2810 GCA_034435675.1 Anaerolineae bacterium | reverse complement strand
GAATGCCGCCCCCTGCCCATTCTGCCACCACCAGCACATCCGGAACAGGCATACCCGCCCGCCTTAAAACGCGCCGCAGCGGGGGCAGGCAGGCTTTCCACATGTGGCGGAACAGCAGCGGGTGATCCAGCGGTTTGCGGCGGCTGTAGGGCAGGTAACTTCTGGGCGTATAGGCAAAAACCCGACCGCCCTCGAAGAAGATGCCGCCTTGAACATACTGCTTTTGCAGTTCCTCAAATTGCGCACGGTTGCCGGCATGGTGCCAGGGCATCAGCGGCGGGTTGAGCCAGATCACGTTCCAACCGGCAAGCGCGAACTCGCCCGCCAGCCGGCGCGTGCTGATCGGATAGCAGCTGATCCAGGGTACTTCACGAATAAAGAGGATGGTCGGTGCAGTATGATCCATCGGGAACCCTCAGGCAAAGTGTGGTGATTAACTTTCCGGGTGATGGTGCTGCATCCAGGGGCAGCGAAGCTTGCCCGTGCAAGGCGGCTGTGGGCGGTCAATGGCGCATGCCAGATGCAGCATCATCGGCAAACTACCCGCCTGCAAACCGCCGCGCGGGGTAACCCCTGCACCTGAAGCGGTCTGGCTGCGGACACCGACGCTACGCACTTCGGGCGGCATGGCGCAATGCCCCGACAAGCACACTCAGCTCTGTGTTGGCGCACGGCAGCGGATCCGCCCCGTGATCTGCGCCCGCGTATCCTGCATTTTATGCCCACAAGTGCGCAGGACGACACACTTGGATTAATTATACCTGTAAATCTGCCAGCACCGCAGCAGTCTGCCGATATTTTTGCTGCCAGGTGTTGCGCTCGGCAAAAGCGCGCATCGCCTGCGCGACAGTCTCACGCTGCGCCAGCGCTTCCTGCACAGCGTTTACAGCGCTTTCGGGGGTGGTAATCTTCCAGTAGGGTACGTTGAGCGTATCCAGCACGGGCAGCGGCAGGCTGACCACCGGCAGCCCCGCCGCCGCATACTCGTAGAGCTTCATCGGGTTCATGTCCGCGCCGGTTTCGCGGAAGCGCTCGCCCAGGGTGATGATGCCGACATCCCCGGCAAGCAGGTGCGCGGGCACATCTTCCGGTTTGACCGGTCCGGGCGCGTAGATGTTGGGGAACTGTGCCGCCAGCGCGTCCAGCTCAGCACAGGGCGGACCAAGCACTGCCAGCGTGCCGTCGGGGAATGCCTGTGCCAGCGCCGTCAGGGTCGGATAATCCATTTTTTGCGTGTTGCCCAGCGCAACCAGCCGGGGACGCGGGCGTTCTGCCAGCGCGGGCGGGAGCGGCTGCTCCTGAAAACGTTCCAGATCAACGCCGTGCAGCACCACCGTGGTTTTCTCCGGCGCGGCACCGTAGCGTTCGGCAATCAGCGCTTTCAGCGAGGGCGCGGTGACGATGATGTGATCAGCAATGCGGTAATTCTCGCGCTGAAGCTGTTCGGCAGTGGCGCGGGGCGCTGCCGGATATTCGACATAATTATCGGTCACATGGAAGATAATCGGCTTTCCGGGGAACAGATGGCGGATGCCGCCTGCTGCCCAGTGCGCCAGAAACAGCGCGTCCGGTTGGGGCACATGCGCCCGCTGCAATACCTGCCGCAGCGCCGGGCGGCACGCGCGCCACATGTTGCGGTACAGCATGGGATGATCCAGCGGCTTGCGGCGGCTGTAGGGCATCCAGCCTTTAGGGGTATAGGCAAATACGCTGCCGTCCTCGTAGAAAATGCCGCCCTGCTCATATTCCCGCTGCATCTGCGCGATGTGCGAACGCCCGCGCGCACTGCTCCACGGGGGCAGCGGCAGATTCAGCCAGATTACGTTCCAACCATCGCGCGCGAACTCGCCTGCCAGCTTGCGGGTGCTGATCGGGTAGTAAGTTTCCCACGGGACTTCGCGGACAAACAGCACGGTGCGCGCATCAGGATTCATGCCCATTCCCCAACCCCATCCAACTTTGCCAGCGTGGATTATACACGAGGATGACCGCGCGCGTTCCGGTTGCGGTGGGCAGCCAGCACACCGCAGACGTTTTCAGGGAAAATTCAGATGTTCATCGCCGGGCACCCCCCCGACAATGGCAGCACGAACAGCCCGGCATGGCTCACAGCGTCACGATGCGCTTTGCCACACGAAGCTGTTTGGGGAAAAACGGCAGGAACTCGATCAGCGTGTTGTATTTGTTGCCGCGTTCCTGCAAATAGCGCCGCATGACACTGACCGTGCCCGGCAGAATCGCCATGCCACGTGCTTTCTGCTCCATCAGCAGGTATGCCCGCGATTCGCGTTCGCTGACATAATCCTCCAGATAGATTGCCACTGCTGCGGCGACGAACAGCTCAATAAACTGTTCCTCCCAGGTGGGATTCATGGCGCGGAACTGGTCACTAACCGGCAGTTCGGTTTTAGAGGCTTCGGCGACGGCGGCGGCGTTCTGGCGCAGGTATGCCAGCAGCAGCAGTTTGCCAAGCTGCATCAGCACCGCGCGGTACACATGCGAGGGGTCTTCGTCAAAGGGCCACGGCGGGCTGTCGCCCCAGGCAAGGCGCGGCGGGGTCAGCGCCAGCAGTTCACTGCCCACACGCAAGCCGATTTCCTGGTCGGTGGGATAGGAGATGTTCGGCAAAAAGACAAACGACTCCTCAATGTCGCCCAGAAACGGCTGCAAAAAGGGCTTGAACTGCACCTGTCTGAACATGCGCTCAGAGTCGAGCAGGCTCTTTTTCCATGCGTCGTTTTCGGTTTGCCACCAGTCGGCAATCTTTGTGCGTTCGTAGAAGTCGCGCAGATGCTCATTCCACTGCGGGG
>DAOTWP010000048.1:0-4392 GCA_034435675.1 Anaerolineae bacterium | reverse complement strand
CACTTACGGCGGTATCGGCGTACAGTTGCAGCGCTCCGAAACCGGAGAATTCGTGCTGTTTCCGTTCCCTGAGTCACCTGCGCGTGCAGCCGGTGTCCAGGATGGTGATTTCCTTGTTGCCGTGAACGACATGCCTATTGAGGTCAGCATGCAGCAGGACGCGGTTGACCAACTGCTGCGCGGCGAAGTGAATGGGCAGAACGGTGTGCAAATTACTGCACAGCGCGCCAGCACCCGCGAAGCATACACGGTATTCATCACGTTTGATGTTATCAATGTACCTTCGGTCATCTGGCGAATTATCCCCGAAGACCCGCGAATTGGTTATGTGCATATCCTTCGGTTCACGAATCGCACGCCATTTGAACTGGATACCGCGCTTCAGGAGTTTGATACAGTTGGCGTAGTGGCGCTTGTACTCGATTTACGTAACAACAACGGCGGGCTGCTGCAAGAGTCGGTGGATGTTGCCAGCCGTTTTCTTGATGGCGGCGTTATCGTCTACGAAACAGATAATCAGGGGGAACGCACTCTCAGTGCGAATCCGCCGGGGCAGTATCTTGAAGCGCCGGTTGTTGCGCTGGTCAATGGCGGCACTGCCAGCGCTGCTGAATTGGTCGCCGGGGCATTGCAGGATCGCGAACGTGCCATCCTGATAGGTCAGGTTACCTATGGCAAAGGGACGGTCCAGCAGATTTTTCGCCTGTCCGATGGTTCCTCGATCCATATTACGTCTGCTGAATGGTTCACGCCTAATCGTCAGGCCATCGAAGGCATTGGGCTGCAACCTGATGTCAGCATGATTCCTGACCCGAATGGCGCAGACATAGAACTGGGCGAAGCGCTGCGTTACCTTCAGGGAATCATTGGAGTAGCGGAGAATGAGTGAAGAAAGTGGCGGGCGCAAGACGATCACCCGCAATCGCAAAGCATCCCACAGCTATTTTCTGGAAGAACGCTTTGAAGCCGGTCTGGTACTGATAGGCTCTGAAATCAAGTCCATTCGCGCGAACCGGATCAACATCACTGATGGCTTTGTTCAGGAACAGCGTGGTGAACTCTGGCTGATGGGTGTACACATCTCGTCATACGAACAGGCAGGTTATTTCGGGCATACAGATCCCCTGCGCCCGCGCAAACTGCTGCTGCACCGCCGCGAAATCGCGCGCATCATTGACCGTATTCGGGAACGCGGTTATACCGTCGTGCCCACACAGGTCTTTCTGGAACGCGGCAAAGCAAAGGTAGAAATTGCGCTGGCAAAGGGCAAGAAACTGTATGATAAACGGGACTCGCTGGCCAAACGCGAGTCCGACCGCGCTATTCAAAGAGCTATGAAGGATGATTATTAGAGCGCCCATGGGCACTCCAACGCTTCCAAACTCTATTCGTGAAATCAACGCATTACCCGTTGATGAAAAACGCGCAGTGTATCGCCAGCTTGTTCCAGCAGGGATTTTCGACCAGTATCGAATTGATGCGACGGATTTCAAAACACCTGATGGTTTCGAGGCAGTGCGCTTTCGCTGCCCGGAAGGCAGTCGTGCGGTTGAAATATCGGTCAAACACAGTGTTCTCGACCGGGATCCGATTCTCTACCTGAACATGGCAGATACCTTTAATCATCAGCTACTGGTGCTGCTGGTAGTTGTCAATGACCCGGAAGCTCCGCGCTTCAACATTGATATTGACGCTGATGGTAACCCAACGCATCTGGGAACCACCAGTCGCAATGTCTATGCGGAAAAAGCGGCAATGGAGTTCGGCTTGGCTCCCGGTCAGATTCGGCGTGGGCTGCGTGTTTTTAAACAGGCAGTCCCAATATTTGAGGATTTTGTGCTGCGCATGGGGCACGAAATGTTTTTTATCGAGCCACTAGCTTATCACAATGCTATTGTCTTTGAACGTTACGGTTTCAACTATCTGCGCGGTTACCGCGAGATGGTTCGCATCCACGATCAGTTTCAGCCAGGGGGCGAATTGCATTACAAGCTTACAGCCGACAATCCGTTTCGTCATCCTGATGCATGGCGGACTGTGCGCGGGCGTTCATGGGCAATTCACGACGGCATTCTTGGACATCCCTTTACCGGATTCCAGATGTATAAACGTATTGGCATTCATGCAGGGATAAAGACTTTCCCCGATGCCGAGTGGTAACGACGCTGTAGTGTATATCAGTGTGGACAATGTACGCCGGGCGCTGGAAACCCTGTTGCCCGGCAAAGTACCACGCGCAACAACCGACCCCTTGCATCCGCTGCTGGCAGTTGACCGTTTCCTGATTAACCCTGATTTGCCGCCCATCGAAAAGCCGCGCGAATACGCCGTGCAGCAAATTCTGACCGGGTTGATCGTCAAGTATCTTTCACGGCTTCGGGCGGCACACAATCTGCTTCCACCACAGCCACACGAAACCCGCACAGAAGCGCTGGCAGTAGTTAAACAGGATGGCAAGGCTCACACTCCAGCTTTGATCCGCTGGAGTTGGCTTTACTACAGGTATATTCGGGACGATCTCAACCTTACTGCGGAGGAGGTCTCTAAAGCGCTGGCGTTTGATATGCGTACTCTTCGGCGGCATCATGAGCGCGGTTTAAAGAGCCTGACAAAAGCCTTGATTCGCAAGGAAATCCGCACGCGGCAGCGCCAACGACTGCTGCGGCTGCAAGCGGTGCTGCCGTCCACCGCTGCACGCCTCATCGGGCGTGATACAGAAACGCAGCATTTGCTGGACTTACTTTCAACTGAGCAGTACCCGCGTCTGCTGATTTCCGGAGCAGTCGGCACAGGCAAAACCGCGCTTGTTGCGCATGTTTTCGCAGCGTTTATCAAGTCTTACCAGTTGGAACAGATTGTTTGGCTGGAGGCACCCACATCAGTGATGGCGATTGAACAAGCGCTGCGGGTAACGCTGCTGCCAGAAAATACACCGCTGACACTGAATGAGTATGCCCTGCTGTATCCCACAGCGCTCGTACTCGACGGCATTGACACGCTGATGCAAGACCCCACCCAGCTTCGCACGCTGCTCAGGTCCCTAAGCACCATAACGATTGTCCTTACCAGCCACGAACATTACCCGCTGGATAATCTCACGGCGGCGCTGCGTCTGGGCGAACTGGCTCCCGCGGATGCGCGTCTTTTGGCACGGCGCATCATGATTACAGATGGTCGTGTTGGGGAGTTCGACGCTGTAGCTTTTGCTGAACAAATCTGCGCGGCAGTCGGCGGCAATCCACTGGCAATCAGGCTCGCCGCGCGTGCTGTGGGGCAGGGAGGCGCTGCACATATCCCGTCATATCAAGGTTTTGAACGTCTTTATGAAGCGGGTCTGGCACAGCTTTCGCCAGAAGCACAGCAGCTCTGGTTGTTATGCGCGCTCTTCCCGCCGGAGAATATCGCAGTCAGTACACTCCAAACGCTGGCGGAAGTTCCCGACATCACCGAAACGCTGCGACATCTTCTGCGGCTGAACTTGCTTGACGCCACACAGAGTCGTTCAGGAATCATCACACTTCCCACTGCTGCTCGCCAGTTTGTCTATGCGCTGTACCACCAAAATGCACGGTTCCAGCATAGAATGCTAAATCTGGTTGACAACCTCAATCTTGGCGTCGAATCCCCGGTATCACTGCCTGTACTAGAGCATCTGCTATCGGAGAATCCACTGGGTTTGGCTGACGACCAGCTTGCCAGTTGGGCACGACGCCGGTGGCGCGAGGGAGTGCGTCTGGGACACTGGGCGCGCTGGTTGATTATTCTCCTCCGGCTTCACGGCGACGACCCGGAGATGACGACTGCGCTGGGCATTTGTCAGCGTTATTTGGGATTATGGGATGACGCTCAACGGACCTTTGAACAGGTGACTGAGTCAGCCGGGCGTTATGGTGATTTTGAAACACAGTCGTTGGCACTGCTGGAGATGACGGTCATTCTGCGCTATCGAGGGCAATACGAACAGGCGATCACTGCCATTAATTACGCGGACGGTATCATTTCTCGCGGCATGTATCGCAACTTGGATCAGCGCCTGCGCGTCGAAAAAGCGCAGATTGCTCTCGCGCGTCAGGACGCGGACGCTGTCTTGCGCCTCCTGGAATTTCAGCCACCTGTTGCGCCGATTCTTGCCCTCAAGGGTGCAGCAAAGTTGATGCTGCACGATTACGATACAGCAATTGCCCTGGGGCAGCAGGCACTGCGACAGTCAGCAGATAACCGGGCGTTACAGGCTCGGCTGTATACACTTATCGGGCGTGCCTACGAAGCGCAGCATGACCTAGTGCTGGCACAGCAGGCGTTCTCTACTGCGCTGACTCTCTTTGAGCAGCTTGCGGAGCCATTTGCGCTGGCACGGGCGCGTTCAAATCTTGGTGCGCTGCTGATTCTGCT
>DAOTWP010000047.1:0-19232 GCA_034435675.1 Anaerolineae bacterium | reverse complement strand
TCAGACCCGCCCCTACGCAACGGTGGCAGGGTTTTCAGACAGCCTCGCATCGTTATGAACAATGGGATCAATCCCATTTGTTGGCAATCTGATTGATTTTTCCATAAGTTCGCCTGCGCCCGCTGAGCGAAGCCGTCCGCCCAAACGCCGGATTATTTTGTTAAACTGCATCATCCCCTTGTCCGGGTTTACGGATAAATACTTAGGGTGCGGGCAATTTAGCCTCAAATTCAATGGCTGAGCAGTTACCTTTGTCCTTTTAAAACAGGGGCAGTTGCTTGGGCAGTTCGTCGCCGTGATCCTGCGCGGGCGCGGGCGGGTGGGCGTTCTGCGGCACAGCCGGGTCTGGGCTGGTTCCGCCGCGCCGCGCTTTCATTTGTTCCAGCAGCGGCACCAGGCGGCGCATATCCGCTTCCATATCGCGGCGCAGTTCCGGCGCGCGCAGCGCTGCTGCCGGGTGGAACATCGGGTAGTAGGCGCGTTTGGCTTCCTCATCAAATCTGGGCTGCCCGTGAATCGCGCTGATTTTGGCGTTGGGGAAGTAGCGCGCCATGCTAAAGCGCCCCAGTGTGCAGATCACCAACGGGTCAATCAGTTGAATCTGGTCGTCGAGATAGGTCTTACAGGCAGTGATTTCATCCGGCAGCGGGTCCCGGTTGTTGGGCGGGCGACACTTGACGACATTGGTAATAAACACCATTTCGCGCTTCAAGCCGATCAGACTGAGCAGATAATTGAGGTAATCGCCGGAACGCCCGACAAAGGGCAGTCCCTGGCGGTCTTCATTTTCGCCGGGTCCCTCGCCAATGAACATGATCTCCGTGTGCATGTTGCCCGCCCCCGGCACAGTCCTGCGCCGCCCGGCGTGCAGCCCACAGCGGGTGCAGGTGCTAATCTGCTGCGCGATAGCCGTCAGCGCTGCCGCGCGTTCTTCTGGTGACATGCTTGCCCCTTTTTGGATTAACTTCCCAAAATGACACCTGCGCCTATCTTACCGCTACAGGTGGCATCCTTCAAAGCTGACTTCTGCGCCAGAAGGCGTTTGCGCCCAGGCGCAGACATGTGATGCCGCCTGCCGCACAAGCGCTGCCATGCTGTGAAACCCTGCACCTTTTCACCAACGGCTGTATCACCAGCGGCGCATGACGAAACTTAAACGGTTCTCCGTTATGTTTTTCGCTATAATTGTCGTATGCTTAAGATCGTTGATCTTCTTTTGACATCAGGGGGCAAGACTTCATATGACCGCTATGCCTAATGTAACACCTGACGGAACCCCCGGCGGAACCCCCGCCAACGGTGCCCGGCATGCCAGCCGCACGCGCTGTGACCGGGTTTCTCATGACAACGGCATCGAAGAATTAATTCTGCATGAGGTTTCGACAGCTGCGGTGGATGAATGGTTTGCGCATTTGACGGCGATCAACGAGCAGGCACCACCAGACACAAAAGTCACCCGCCTGCTGATAGATACCACCGTGGGCATGCAGCCGCTGGCATATGCTTCCCGGCGCGGGCGCCTGTGGCTGGACGAGATGGCGGCTACCGGAACGATGAGTCCCGATACTGTTTCGCGTGTGGTGTTCCTCTACGAGCGGAACATGCTTGTCTCGCTGGTGAGCAACCTGATCAAACTGCTGGTGCGCAACAATGCAGCCGGCATGAATCTTGAATTCTTCCCTGCCGCGCGGCGCGATGAGGCGATTGCATGGCTGCTGCGCAGCCCCGACCGGCGCAAGTAGCCGCGGTCAACCCTGGCGAAAATGCGGGATATGAGTCGCCCTCAGCTATCGGGGGTAGCAGGGCATCCCGGCGGTCCTTCCGGCGGGTAGGTCCATGTCTGAGAGATGTCGGCAGAGGCTGCCATTTCGCGGAACTCGTTATAGGTTGCAATCAACGCAGGGCAATCACCCAGAATTTCCGCTGCCTGTCCCTGTAGATACCAGCACTCAAAACGGCGTTCGCTGACCGGCACTTCCTGCATCACCTGCAACGTGGTGCACTGGTGCAGGCTTTCCTGCGCCGCGGGGTAATTGCCTTGCAGGAAATACTCGCGCCCCAGTTGGTACCAGCCATCCGCCCACTGAGGAGCCAGCGTAATCACTTCGCCGCAGTAGCGCAGCGCTGCATCGCGTTCGCGCAGGACGCTGGAGAGTTCGCACAGCCGCAGCCGTGCTTTTGCGTTTTGTGGGTCAAGCGTAATCACCTGAAAATAGGCAACCGTTGCGGTGTCAATGTTGCCTAGCTGCCGGGCGTAAAGTGCCTGCTCAAAATACAGCGGAATCAGCCGGTTGTTTGTCGCCAGCGCGATTTCCACCGCCGCCAGCGCCTCCTGATAACGTCCCAGATCATTCAGGCTGATTGCCAGCGCGCGCTGCGCATCCAATTGCCAGACCGTACCGCGTGTCACCTGGACTGCCTGCTGGCTGTAGGTCAATGCCAGTTCATAGCCGCCCACGCGCGCGTAGGACAGCGCCCGTGCGGTGTGTGCCAGTCCGTTTTGCGCGTCAATGTTCAGTGCCTGTTCCGCGATGCGCGCCGCCTGCGCGGCATCCCCGACCGCTTGCAGCACGAACGCATGCACTGCCAGCACGTCCGGGTTGGACGGGTCACGCGCCAGCATGCTGGTGCTCACCTGAAGCGCAGAGGCGCGATCCACCGCCCGGTCATAATCCACGTAGCTGCGGTAAACCAGGGCGCGGGCAAGCAGCAGGGCAGCAGCGGTGTTTTCGGGGTCGTTGATCAATGCCTGACGGCTGAGGTCTACCGCCCGGTCAAGCTCCCCCGCATTAAAGGCATCCTGCGCACCGCTGACCAGATCGCCGGCGTTCGCCATACCCGTGCCGGGCGCAAAACGGGACACCCAATCGCGCGAGACCCAGCCAACAGCCACCAGCAGACCCACCAGCACCGTAAGCGGCAAACAGCCCATGCGCCTGCGGCGGCGGCGAAAGGAGAGACTGGAACTTCGTTCACGCTGAATATGCATAGTCGCTGGCACAGGCAAACACTAGAGGCTAGAACTGTGAGAAGTGTAGCCAATGTGCGGCAAAAAAGACACAAGGTTGTGTTGTGTATAACAATGTCGTTATGCTCATGGATATATCAAAATGACTGCTTCTCAGATGCGGTCTGAACATTCGTGATTTGTCCCGTAGGGGAGGGTCCCAGACCCTCCTCTACAAAGGCAAAGGCGGCAGGATTTTCAGACAGCCTCTGATCGTTATGAACAAGGCGCTTCATCGCCTTGTCCGGTCTGCGAATTAATCTTGGCAGGGTGCTGTGCGCGCCAGCACCAGTGCCTGCACTGCCGGTGGTGCTGGAATGGCTGCGCCGTGCCTAAAAGAAGCCACCCCGGCGCGAGTAACGATCTTCCTTGAACGGGTCGCCTTCGTTGTGGTAGCCGCGCACTTCCCAGAAACCGGGCTTGTCCACTGTGCTGAATTCCAGCCCGCGCAGGAACTTGGCGCTCTTCCAGAAGTAGCGTTTGGGCACCAGCGTGCGCAGCGGCGCGCCGTGATCCGGCTCCAGCAGCTTGCCATCGTACTTGTACGCCAGCAGCACATCGTCGTCGAGCATGGTTTCCAGCGGCAGGTTGGTCGTATAGCCGTAGTCGCAGTGGGCAATGACGAACCTGGTCGTGGGTTTCACGCCGAACAGCTTGATGAACTCGCTGAAGCGCACGCCTTCCCACACCGTATCGAACTTGCTCCAGCGTGTGACGCAGTGAATATCGCAGGTCAGCGTCGCCGTCGGGAGTTGCAGGAATTCTGCCCACGACCAGCGCATTTCTTTTTCGACTTCGCCAAACACGCGCAAATCCCAGGTGTTGGGATCAAATTTAGGGTTAGGTCCATAGGTCAGCACGGGGAATTTCTGCGTCAGCGACTGCCCCGGGGGCAGCCGACCTTCCAGCTTGATTCGCTCTTCTTCCTGCCGGCGTCCAAAAATATTCATGCGGCTTGTACCTCTGAACAGGTCTCAACTGCATCAACAGGATCAGGCATACTGTTCCCGGCAACTGCGCCGGGCAGCCTGCCCGCGTAAACTGCGCAACATTCAGGATCGGATTATAGCAAATGTCGCCCCGCCGTGCTGCGCCCGCAACGGCGCGAAGGGCGCAATGGATCATTGTAGGGGCGGACCATCGTGTCCGCCCGCCCGCACTTGCATCTATCCCTCTGTGTTCTCCGTGCCTCTGTGGTGTTAAATGCAGTGCGATGCTGCCCCCATTTCCGAATACACCCGTGCAGGGGCGTCAGTGGGTGTGAGGAACCACGTTCAACCCGCCCGCCGCGCCAGCCCGCGCAGCACCCTGCCGAGCAGCCCATGCTGCATTTGCTGTGCCACCTGCTGCGTCGCCAGAATCACGCTGCCTGTGCCCAGCGTAGGGTAAACGTTCATCGCCAGCGCGACATCCCACACACGCCCGCCCTTTTGCGCCACCCGCACCCAGGGATTGAGCATCTCACCAGCGTTGTGCCCGACAATCGTCGCGCCAAGCAGTTTGCCGCTGGCACGGTGGACAATTTTCATGAAACCGTGCGACTGCCCTTCGGTCATGGCGCGGTCGGCGCGGGTCATCGGCAGGCGCGTCACCTGCGCGTCGGCATACCGGGCGCGTGCCTGCGCTTCGGTCAATCCCACCTGCGCTACTTCCGGGTCGGTGAAGGTCGCCCAGGGCACAACTGCCAGCGTGGCACGGGCGGACAGCGGCAGAAACATATTGCGCACCACCTGCGCTGCCTGCCAGCCCGCTACATGCGTGAACTGCGGTCCGCCGGTCACATCGCCCGCCGCATAGATGTGCTTCTGCGTCGTGCGCAGGCGGTCATCCAGCAGCAGCCTGCCGCCCTGCGTCTGCACCCCTGCCGCATCCAGGTTGAGCGCTTCCAGATTGGGCGTTCTGCCCGCCGCCACCAGCAGATGACTGCCCTGCACCACACTGCCATCGTTCAGGTGCAGGGTGATGTCGCCGCGCGTCCCGGTAGCACCAACGGCAATCACACCGGTACGCAGGTCAACGCCTTCGTCACGCAGCACCTGCATAATCGCGGCGGCGGCTTCGGGATCATCGCGCGGCAGCAGGGTGGTTTCGCGCTCCAGCAGGGTCACGCGCGCGCCCAACCGCCGGAACGCCTGCGCCATCTCTGTGCCAATCGGTCCGCCGCCGACAATCAGCAGATGCTCCGGCAGGTCGCGCAGGTCAAACAATGTGTGGTTGGTCAGCACGGGCACTTCACGCAGGCTGGGCGGCACCAATGCCCGCGCCCCGGTGGCGATGAGCACATGGCGGGCGTGCAGGCTGTCGCGCTCGTCCAGCAGCAGTGTGTGCGGGTCGGTAAAGCGGGCGGTTGCCTCATAGACCTCGATACCCTGTGCCCGCAGCACATCGGGTGTTTCTTCGGCGTAAATCTCGTGAATCGTCTGGTGCACAAAGTCCATCACTGCCGGAAACTCGACTTCAACGCCGTGGGTATGGACACCGAAACGAGCGGCTGTGCGTGCCTGGTGCGCCTGGCGTGCGGCAGCAATCAGCGCCTTGCTGGGCACACAGCCGGTCCAGGTGCAGTCGCCACCGGTGCGCGCTTGTTCAACCAGTGCCACCCGCACGCCGAGATTGAGCGCCACCTGCGCCGCAGTCAGCCCGGTTGTGCCGCCGCCGATAATTGCCAGATCCACCTGAGAATGCACCATAGTCCTGCCTCATCCTGCTGCCCCTTAACGCTCTGAGGATAAAGGGTGGATGTTAAAATTGACTGACTGCGGGCTATGCGCTGGATGTGAGGGGCAAGGGGAAAAGAAAACGAAAAAGCGTCAGAATACCCTATGTTTTGTCCGGCACAGGACGGAAGCGCCCTGATGCCGCAGGCTGCGCGGCGGGTCAGTCGGGCAGGTTGAACGTGGAGATTTCGATCACCGCCAGCCGCAGCGCGGCATCCACCGCCGTCAGGTTCGCGTTCGCCAGATTCGCACTGCGCGGCACAAAGCGCACACCGTCCCGCCAGTAATACACCGCCAGCAGCAGATCATAAAAGCCCGCGCCTGCCTGCTGCGGAATCAGCAGCGTGCGATCATCGCGGTACGGAATCTGCGGCTGCCACAGCGTCGTCTGCGGCGGCGCATACAACCCCTGCGGCGCGGAGTCATCCTGCACCAGCAGCAGCCCGGTGCGCCGGTTGATCAGGTAAACGCCAAAAGAATAATCCAGCGGCAGCGCGGCATCCACCCGCCACCACATGGACAGATGCAGCGTTGCGCCTGGCTCGTACAGGCTGCCGCCGGGCAGTTCGTAACCGGCAAAGCGCAGCACTACATCCGGCACGGCGCTGGCGGCGGGCGCTTGCAGACGCACCTCCGGCTGCACTGGCGGGCGCATAAACAGGCGCAGTTCGAGATAGTCACTCTGCCACCAACCGGACGCTTCCTGCGCGGCAATCCGCCCGCGCTCTACCGCGCTCCGCAGCGCCCCATCTGAGCGCCCCGGCACGGTCACATACCACACGCGCGCCGCGCCTGCCAGCGCCGCCGGTCCCCGCCGCAGGCTGCCGGACGGGAAATACACCGGCTCATAAACGGACCACCCGTAGGGATTGGCGCAGTCGCACAGCGGATCAAGCAGCAGCACATCCCCCGGCTGGGCGCGCGCCGCCAGTTCGCGCAGCAGGTCGCGCACCGGGCGTTCAGTGCTGTAATCCGGGCGGAAGTCGAACGGCTGCCAGGGCGCAGCCAGCAGCAGCAGCAGCAGCACAACACCGCCCCACACTGGCACACTGCCCGCCAGCCTGCCCGCCAGCCTGCCCACAGCCCGCCAGCCCGCCAGCCCCACGCCAACCAGCAGCAGCAGCCCCGGCAGCGCGGGCAGCAGATAGCGCGGCGTGAACAACCCGGCAGGCGCCAGCGTGACAAAGGCAAACGCAGGCAGCCCCAGCGCCCAGACCAGCAGCCACAGCGTATTCGCCCGCCGCACACGCCCGCCGCGCCATGTCGCCAGCAGCAGCCCGCCGAGCGCCAGCGCCAGCAGCAGCACAAAGACCACTTCCTGCCGGGCGCTCAGGGCGCGCAGCACCCAGCCCAGCGAGGCATCCAGATCAATGCCGGGACTGCCGGTGGTAGCGATCACATTGGCATTGGCGCGGTTGACCAGCAGGAACTGCGGCAGCAGCGGCAGAAACAGCAGCCCCGTGCCGAGCATAATGCCCACCCACGCGGCAGTGCAGCGCCAGCGTTTGCCCGGCGGCGCGGCAAGCACCACGCGCAGCCCTAGCAGCGCCACGACCACGCCCGACGTGAACTGCACATACACCAGTGCCGTCTGTGCCAGCAGATAGGGCAGCGCCCGGCGCAGGGATGGGCGGGCGAACCAGCGCAGATGCAGCCAGACCACTGCCAGCATCAGCGCCAGCATCAGCGTATAGCCGCGCACTTCCAGCACAAAATAAAGCGCGTAATCCGAACAGATGAACGCCAGCCCCGCCAGCCCGCCAGCCCGCAAACCCGCGCCTGTTCCTGACTGTGTGACAGTGCCATCTGCACGCCGGTCTGCGCCTAGCTGCCGCCCGATGGCGATCATCAGCGCGGTGGCGAGCAGCCCGCAGAACACCCCGAACAGGCGCAGCAGCAAATCATGGCTGCCGACAAACTGCATCCAGCCGTGCAGCGCCAGATAATAGCCAGGGGGCCAGTTGACGTCGCGGTTGAGCAGGATGCTGCTGAAGCCACCGCGGGCGTGCAGCACCGCCCAGAGTTCATCAAACCACATGGACAGCGCGTCAGCATGCGCGAGGAAGACCGCCGCTGCCAGCAGCAGCAGGGGGATTGCCAGCAGCAGGCGCTGCTTCTGCGCGGGGTTCATTGCAGCAGCATGCCGAGTGCCCGGCGCAGGGCGCTGGTATCGAACGGTTTGACCAGCGTGCTGTCAAAACCGGACGCGAGCATCTGCGTGCGCACTTCCGGTTCTGTATAGACGGTCAACCCCAGCACGGGGATATGCCGCAGATTGGGATCATCCTTGAGCATCTGCACCGCGTCCAGCCCATTGAGTCCCGGCAGGCTGGTATCCATGATGACGGCATCAGGCTGCATGCGGCGAATCAGCAGCAGACCTTCGTGGGCGTCTTTGGTGACGCAAACACTGTAGCCAAAGGTTTGCAGTACGGTTTCAAAAAAAGCCCGGTTGAGTTCATCGTCTTCAATGATGACTATGGTTGCCACAGGTGTTCCCACCGTAGTATGCATAAGGTTTCTAAATATAACCACTATAGATATTGGTTGCCACTGCATCTCGCCCACACAGCGCGCCACGGCGCCGGAATCCTGCACTCGCGTTCTGCCGCCGACACGGTATCATAACGCATGATGCCGCCGACAACCACGTATTTTGTCCCCCTGCTGCTGCCTGCCCACCACGCCAGCACAGCGGCAAAACAGCGGTCAACGCCGGCAGCGCTCCAGGCATTTGCACCCGGCAGGGCATACCCTGCCAGTCACGAAAGGTGATTTTGCATGCTACAGGCAATTCCCACGCCAGATGGTCTTGCCGGGTTGGCGGCACTACGCGCCATGCTGCGCGAACGCAGCGTGCTGGCGGCTTTGTCCGTCTTTCACGAACGCACCGGCGATGTCTTTCGCATCGGGCTGCCCGGTTTTCGCCCGGTGCTGCTGGTCGGTCCCGAAGCCGCGCGCTTTGTGCTGGTGGCGGGACGCGACGATTTTCGCTGGCGCACCGAGGGCGACCCGGTGACCCGGCTGCTGCGCCAGGGCGTGCTGGTCGTTGACGGCGACCCGCATGACCGACTGCGCCAGCAGATGACCCCGGCGCTGCATCGCCAGATGCTCAACAGCTACGCCGGGGCGATGCTGCGCTGCACCGACCAGATTCTGGATACCTGGCAGGATGGGCAAACGCGCGACATGCTCGTTGAAATGCGCAAAATCGCGCTGCTGATCCTCACCGAAACGCTGTTTCGCGTGGACTTCACGCCTGAACTGACCCGCCTATGGAACACAATTCTCGGCACGATTAAGTATATTTCGCCGGGGTTATGGATTCTGTGGCGCAGAATTCCACGCCCCGGTTATGAAGCAGCATTGCAGGCGATGGACGCCTATCTTTACCGCATTATCCGCGAACGGCGCACACAGGAAGCGCAGCAGCCGTCCGATAATGCCGACCTGCTCGGTCTGCTGCTCAGCGCCGGGCTGGACGATGACCTGATCCGCGACCAACTGCTGACGATGCTTATCGCCGGGCACGATACCAGCACTGCCCTGCTGGCATGGGCGCTGTATCTGCTGGGCAGGCATCCGGCAGCAATGGACACCCTGCGCGCCGAAGTTGACGACGTTATCGGCAGCAGCACGCCGGGCATCGAACATGTTGGGCACTTGCGTTATACCGGGAATGTGATTGATGAGGCACTGCGCCTGTATCCCCCCATTCATCTTGGATCAAGAACCGCAGCAGTGGATATTGATTACAACGGCTATCGCATCCCGGCAGGGACGCGGGTGATTTATTCGATCTATTTGACCCAGCGCCACAAGGGCTACTGGGAAAATCCGGCAGCGTTTGCACCGGAACGCTTCGACCAGGCGAAACGCCCCGAACCATACACTTTTTTACCGTTTGGCGGCGGACCGCGCAACTGTATCGGCGCTCAGTTCGGACAGGTTGAATCCAAACTGGTGCTGGCGCGCATCTTCCAGCGCTTTACGCTGACACTGACTGGCACGCCGGTCCACGCGCACATGGGCGCAACGCTGGAACCACGCCCTGGCGTGTTGATGCAGCTGCGCCGCCGGGCGGCTACTCCTGCACCATAGCAAAGGCATCTTCAAGCTGTTCCACAAAGCGCACCATCAGCAGTCGCCCTGTTTTGGGGTTCGTTTTGCGGAATAGTTCGTAAAAAGCGCGCAGAAACGCATTCGCGCCGACAAAAACGATAAAGCCGGACAGCATGGGATGCATGTTGGTCACCAGTTGATTGGCGCGCTGCAAGGCACCTGCGGGCAGGTGATCTGTGGCACGCATATCAAAGACCAGATCCACCGGGCGTGTGCAGCGATCCAGCGCGAGCCGAATCATGCTGCTGGCTGCGCCAAATTCTTCCCAGGTCCATTTGCCTTCAAAACGGAAAATCAGCAGGGTTTTTTCGGGATTATGCCATGCCGTGTAGACAGCCATGCCGCTGCAACTCCTGAGTATTCATTGCGATTGACACTATTCATCATGATACGCGCAAAACCCCGGCGGCTGAGTCAAACTTTCCTGTAATGTCCTTAAGTTTCGGGGATAGTCTCGCTCAGGAGGAGCAAACGCCACGCAAAAATTTACACATTTGGGGAAGCGAGCGCTGCCGGGAAAACTGTGGGCAGAACAGAATTCAGCCGCTGCGCAGCGCCCGGACAATCAGGCGCTCAGCATAACTGCTGCCGTCGTAAGAAGGAATGTGGCAGGTCATCAACGTAAGCTGTTCGTAATCGGTGGGCAGCAGCACACTGACATCTTCCTCGCTGACCACCAGAATCTCGCTGATGGTATAATGCAGTTCCGCGCCCGCCAGCTCGACCAGAATTTCATCCCCGACATTGACGCTGTAGAGCAGCGCACCGGTGCTGTCTGTGCCATCGACAAATTCGGAATGCATGCCGACAACGATATTGCCGCTTTCGCCAAACCAGGCAGTGCCCTCAAAGTGCCCGGCACGCGCCCCCAACTGCGAAACATCCCATGTAATCAGCCCGCCGCCAAAATTGCGCAGCGGCACACTAATCACCGGTTGGTCAATCTGGACGACAGGAATCAGAATGCGGGTACTATGGGCTGCAAGAACGGGGGTGGTGGGCAGCAGCAGGAGCACGATGCAGACTGTGAGCGTTACAAGTGCTGCGCGGCGCATGGCGTACACCATCAGTTTCGGATTTTCGATATGCATAGTTCACACTCTACTACGATACCGCACTGTGCGTGCGATTGCCATTTTTCAAGAATGTCAGACAATTGAATTTTAATTGATGCGGATCACTTTAAAGCGTTAAGGATTAATTGATCCCGACGTTTTCGGCAGGCACGAAACGAACCCGCAGGCGCATGGTTGCTTGCAGGTTCGCTTTAGCGCGGGGTTACGTCTTTGAGATTGTCCTTGTAGAGGCGCAACATGCTTCGCCTTTACAAGCGGCGGCGGCACAATCTTCGGGATCCGCCCCAGGGCTGGAAGTGAGCGCATTGGGTGCACTGTCTGACGCAGGCTGTTCAACACTGCCCGCTGATCCTGCTGGAAACCTGTTTACGGGTTATCTGGGGTATGCTGCCGGCTCCATACGGAAAGCAGTTTTGCCGCGCCAGCCCGGGTGGGCGCAGCAGATCAGCTCAGGAAGCGGTTGACCAGTTGGAAGCCCAGCCAGCGCAGCGGATCCAGCGGCAGCGGCAGCAGCCGCGCGTTGTAGAACGGCAGGTCGCGCCAGCGCTGGTCATCGCCGGAATACAGGTCCGTCAGCACCGCCCCGGCAATATTTGCCAGCGTGACGCCGTGCCCGCTGTAGCCCACCGCGTAGAGCATGCGGCGGTCATGCGGCAGCGCGCCTATCGAACAGCTCATGTTGAGCGACATGCCCAGTGGACCGCTCCACGCCCGCGCGACAGGCAGCGCACTGCTGGCGGGCAGGTAACGCGCCATCGCCGCGCGCATGCCGCGCACCGGACGCGACTCGCCGTCCAGCGCATGCGGGTATGCCGTGCGGTTGTTGAACAGGTATTCCGCAGACTGCCGGCTGCCGCCACCAAAGACCACCGCGCCGTCGTGCGCCAGCGACGAATAGGCGACATGCATATGATCGTCCTGATAGCCGGACACTGCCCCCCAGCCAAGCTGCTGGCGCTGCTGCGGGCTGAGCGGCGGCGTGGCAAATACGTGCCCGTGCAGCGGGAAGATCTCTTTGCGAAAGTAGCCCAGCTTGCCGGTGTAGGCGTCAGTCGCCAGCACAATGGTTCTGGCGCGCACCGTGCCGCGTGGGGTATCCAGCGTAATCAGCGGCGTCGTTTCGTGAATGCGCAGCACGGGCGTCTGTTCGTAAATCTGTACCCCCTGCTGCTGCAAGACCGGGCGCAGGCTGCGCAGGAACAGGGCACCGTTGAGCCGTCCTTCGCCGGGGTCGAACGCCGCGCCATGAACGTTTTCCAGCGCCAGCCGCCCGCGCAGCGCCGCACGATCCAGATATTCGATAGGAATGCCCAACCGCTGAAGCATTTCAACCTGTGCGTGCAGCGCCTCTGCGCCCTGGGTGCTGGTGGCGGCGCGCACGGTGCCCTCGCGGCTGAGGCAGGCGGCAGGCAGGTTGTGGCGGCGCACGATCTGTTCGATCCAGTCCATCCCGGCGCTGGTGACTTCATAAACCCGGCGCACGGCGGCTTCCTCGCTGTAACGCGCGCCATAGACCCAGTTGAGCAGCATACCGCCGTTGCGCCCGCTGGCACCGTTGGCGAGTGTCTTCGCTTCCAGCAGCACAACACGCTTTTCCGGGTAGCGCTGGCTGAAGTGGTAGGCAGTGGACACGCCCGTAAAGCCGCCGCCGATAATCGCCAGATCGGCGTCTGTGTCACCTGCCAGCGGGGGCAGCGGCTGGTAATCCGGCGTGGACTCGACCCACAGTGCGCGGTTGTCATCAACTTCCAGACGCTCCCAGCGCAGCGGATAGCGCCAGAGACTGGCAAAGCGCAGCCCGCCGAGCAGCAGGCGTTCAACGCTGCCCGACAAAATCGTTCGTTCAATCATTTTCTGTTCCTATCACACAGGTCCGTGTCGCGGTAATCTTCGCGCAGGACTGCTTACGAATCGCGGCTGGTGTCCTCCGAGGTGCGGGTCATTGACAGCAGGCGTTGCTGAATCTGCTGGCGCAGGCGCTCATCTGCCGGGGCGATATTGAGCAGGTCCATCAGCCACATGCCGTCCGTCGCCAGGCGGATAATCGTCGCCAGCACGGGGTCGGCGCTGGTTTGCAGCAGGGTTTGCTGCCACGCGGCGTAACGGTCACGCCAGCGTTGCAGCAGCGCCGGGTTGACCGCCACCGCCGCCAGCAGCGCAATGCTGAGCTGCAATTCGGACTGATCCTTGTCCAGATTGGCACGAACATAAGCGCGCAGCCACTGCCCCGGTACAGCTTCGCGCTCGCTGCCGTTCAGGTGCGTTTCAATCTCGGCGGCAAAGCTGTCCAGCAGGTAATCAACCATGCCCTGCAGCAGCGCCTCTTTGCCCGCGAAGTGATAGATCAGCCCGCCCTTGCTGACGCCTGCCGCTTTGGCGACGTTGTCCAGCGTGACATGGCTGATCCCCTGCTCCAGCGCGATGGCGCATGCCGTGCGCAGCAGCTTTGTTCGGGTGTCGTGAGAAGCCTGTTGTTCACTCATACACGGAGTATACCGACTAGTCGGTACAGTGTCAAGTAGGTTGCCTGCCCGGAGGTTTGTCGTTATCATCGTGGGCAGTGTTCAGGCAGGTAAGGCAGTGGGGCGGCGATGAGTGGACTCGGTTGTGTGCTGGGGCTGGTGATCATGCTGGTGCTGGGCGTGGTCATCCGGCTGATATACCGCTGGTCAATGACGACGCCTGTGCCGCCGGATACACAGACGCTCTACGAGCAGCTCAGCCAAAGCGCCGCGCTGACGGTTTTCCCACCCGGCAGTGTGGATTATGGCATCGCGGGTTACCCCAACACGCACCCCTACATGACGCAGCCCTGCATTCTGGTCTTCAGCAGCGGCGCGCTGGAAATCTACAACTTCAACGGCACACGCATTGCCTACCGCGCCGAGGACATCGTCTGGTATGGCACCTTCAGCGCCGAAGCGTTCATGCCACTGCCCCGGCGGCACAACACGGCGGCGGATCAGTCCGGCGGGCGGCGCGGCATGGTCACGCACGTATTTACGCAGGGGCGCTGGTTTCGCGTGCTGCTGGTGATGATGAACGAAGACAACACGCGCTTGTTTAATGCCCTGCGCGAACTCAAACCGCATCTGGAACGCCACCTGCCGTTCTCGCCATTTGCCCCGGCGATGGCGCAGGTGCTGCGCGATGGGCAGCATCGCGGCGTGAACAGCGGCGAAAAAGTGCGCCTGTGGTTTTCCCCGTTGGAACTGGTAGTCATGCGCGGACTGCAAGACCTGCTGCGCGTTGCCGTCAGCAGCATTGACAATGTTGAGGCGCGCAAGCCGGACAGCAGCACCCCGCTGGCAGATACCAGCATGGGCGTACTGCGCATCGAAACACGCGACGGCGTGCTGGAATATGCGCTGGCAGGTTATGCGGAGTTCGCTGTGGCGCTGGCTGCCGCCGCCGGAATTACGCCGCTGCTGCCTGCCGGTTACGTGCCGCCGAAGCCGGTTGACGGGCTGAGCCTGCAGCCCGGCAGAGGCTTAGGCTCTTTAAGAAAATAAACAGGTTACCGGTAGGGTTGAAGCATGTTTCAACCCTGCGAAAAACGTTATTCGATTAAATTCTTGAATTGCATCAGCCTTCCTGCCGCACTGCCAGATCGTCGCGCTCCAGCACCACTGGCGGAAGATTGCGGTAGGCGGCGGCGGCAATCGCATGGGACGCCACTGGCGCGGTAATCAGCATAAACAACGCCAGCGCCAGTGCCTTCAGCGCCGTTTCCGGCATCAGCAGTGCCGTGCCCGCCAGCAGCCCCACCAGCCCCAGCGTGGACACCTTGCCCGACGCATGCAGGCGGCAGAACACATCCGGCATGCGCATCAATCCGACAATGCCCACCACCGAAAAGAACAATCCAAATATCAGCAGCAGCGCTGCCAGCAGTTCTGTAAACATGCTCATTGCCTTTCTAAAACACCCTGCCTTCAGCCAGATAGCGCGCAATCGCCAGTGTGCCGATGAAACTGAATGCCGCCAGCGCAATGCCGACATCAAGCATCAGGGCACTGCCCTGCACCAGCGCCAGCAGCACAATAATGCCGATCAGCAGCGTGGTGATGGTGTCCACTGCCTGCAAGCGGTCTGCCGGGGACGGACCGACCCACACGCGGTAGGCGGCAGGCAGCAGCAGGGTAATCAGCACTACCAGTGCCAACTGTGCAAAAATGTTGACGATAAATTCCATCGCACTCACGCTCCTTCACTGCCGCGCAGCATCCGATTAATCAGCAGCAGACGCCGCCGCTGGTTTGCCTCGGCGTGGTCGCTTGCCGCGTGAACGTCGAGGCAGTGGACAAACAGGGTGTGGTTATCGTCAAATTCGACGACCAGTTCCCCCGGTGTAATAGTGATATTGTGCGCGCTGAATGCCGCCACCGTTTCGCGCGCCTGCGGGTCCTGCGTCGGCACGGCGATAATGCCGGGATGCAGCTTCATGTCCGGCGACAGCACCCGCACGGCGACATCCACACTGGACAGGACAATATCGCGGAACAGCACCAGCACATAGATAACCACCCCGACAAACTGGCGGGGCAGGCGCAGCGGGTTCAGCGCCACCTGCGGGCGCAGCAGCAGCAGCACGCCAAGCGCCACGCCATAGCCAACCGCAAAACCGCCCGGATTAAGCTGTGCCGTAATCACCATCCATACCAGCGCCAGCGGCACTGCCAGCAGCAGCCAGTTGACCACTCTGTTCATATCTCAGCCTCCTAACACCGCCCGAATGTAAATTTGCGGGTCGCCAAGCTGCGCCACCACGCGCTGCGCCAGTTCCACCAGCGGCGCGGCATACAGCCCCAGCAGCAAACACAGGGCAATCAGCAGTGTGGGCGCAAGCTGGCTGTCGCCGCCGGGTTTTGTTTTGGTGTGTTCGCCCGGCTCCTGCTGGAAAATCAACTGCCAGGTGCGCATCATGTACAGCAGCGTAATCACGCCCGCGCCTACCGCCAGCCCCAGAATCAGCCAGCTTTGCGCGCCGATGCCGCCCTGCACCAGCGCCACCTTGCTGATGAAGCCGTTCAGCGGCGGCACACCCGCCAGCGCCATGCCGCCCACAAAGTACAGCCCGCTGGTATAGACCAGCTTTTTGCCCACGCCGCCAATCTCGCTCAGCCGCGCGGTTTTCCCCAGCGTGCGGCTGGAGATCGTCCCGGTAATCATCAGCAGGGCGGCTTTGATGAACGAATGGTTCACTGCGTAGACCAGCGCCGCCGCCAGCGCCAGCGGGGTGCCCCAGCCGATGCCCACGAGGATGAAACCGATCTGCCCGAAGGTCGAATATGCCAGCAGGCGTTTGGCGTCGTAGGTGCGCAGCGCCCCCAGACTGCCGAAGAAAATGCCGATGATGCCCAGCACCAGCAGCAGATTCTGCACCAGCGGCGCTTCTGCTGTGAACAGCAGCGTAATCAGCCGGATCAAGCCGTAGACGCCGATTTTGACGACCACCGACGACAGCACCGAATGCACCGGCGTCGGCGCGGTGGTGTGAAAGTCCGGCTGCCAGAAGTGGAACGGAAACACCGCGCTCTTGAGCAGAAACGCGCACATCAGCATGACCGCAGCCGCCTGTGCCAGCAGCGGGCGCTCGCCGTCTGCCAGCCGCTGCGCGATGTCCGCCATCGTCAGTGTGCCAAACGTGGCGTAAATCGCCGCGATGCCGATCAGCAAAAACAGCGTGCCCATCGCGCTGATCAGCAGGTACTTGATCGCCGCTTCCAGCCCCAGCCGGTTATCCGAAATCGCCACCAGAATCACTGAGGCAATCACCATCAGTTCGATAAACACAAACAGCGAAAAGATGTCGCCGGTATACAGCGCGCCGGACAGCCCCGCGCCCATGCACAGGAACAGCGGCATAAACACACGGCTGGTGACGACTTTATCCTTGCAGCCCAGCGCGTAGAGGACGCCCGCTGCCATCACCGTTGTGGACATCACGGCGAACAGCGCCGCCAGCAGATCCGCGACCAGCACAATGCCAAACGGCGTTTGCCAGCCGCCCAGCCGGTAAAGCTGTGGACCGCTTTGCAGGTTGGCGACCAGCACAGCGATGCTGCACAGCCATGCCACCACGCCGCCCAGCAGCCCCAGCCCATGCTGAAACATGCGATAACGCGCCAGCAGCAGCCCCAGCGCCGCGCACACCAGCGGGAAGAAAACCACCCCAAGAACCAGCGGATTACTCACTGCAATGCCTCCTGCCGGATCTGCTCAAGATTTCAACCTGTCGATTTGGTCGCTGTCCACCGTGCGGAAGCGCCGCGAAGACACCACGATAAACGCCATCAGCAGGGCATAGCTGCCAAAGCTGATCACAATCGCCGTCAGAATCAACGCCTGCACCAGCGGATCGCTGGGCTGCCCGACAACCGCATTCTCCGCGTTGACATATGCCGCCACTTCGCCATCGAACGCGCCGACTGCCAGCAGCAGCAGGTTGATTGCCGCGAACAGGATGTAAAAGCCCATCGCCGATTTGATCAGGTCGCGGCGCAGCAGTTGAAAGACGCCCAACGCAAACATGATGCCGGTCGCAATCGCAAACACTGCGTTCATAACAATTCAACCTCCTTGGGATGCGTAATCGCTTCCATCACGGCGCTGATGCCGCCGAATACGGTCAGAAAAATGCCGACTTCAAATGCGGTGGTGGACGCCAGCTTAATCCCGGCGGGCAGTTCCAGCGGCACCAGCGTAAAGGCGAAAAAGGCGCGGTCAAACAGCAGCGGCAGCGCCGCGTTGAGCAGCGCCAGCGCCAGCCCCACGCCGATAAAGGTTGCCGGGTGCAGCCAGCGCAGCCGCGCGCGGGTTTCCGCATAGCCAAAGACCACATACCACAATGCCACGCCCAGCCCGGCAATCACCCCGGCGGTGAAGCCATCGCCCGGCGCTGCCCCCGCGTACAGGATGTGCGCAGCGGAGATCAGCAGCGCCACTGCCAGCACGATGCGCGCGGCAAAGCGGTTGAGCGCGTTGGAAAAACTGAGCGTGAGCACCGGCGCATCCACCAGCGCCTGTTCTTCCGTCGCTGTCGCCGTGCTGGCGGTGTCCGGCACAGGCTGCCCCCGGCGCAGCAGGCGCGGCAGCCGTTTGCCGGGCGTCTGCGGGGCGAGCAGCGTCAGCACGCCCAGCGCCGCTATGCCAAACACGGTGATTTCGACCAGCGTGTCCATGCCGCGAAAGTCGGTGACGATGGCGGCGACGACATCGTTCACGCCGGTTGCGGGCAGGGCGTTTTCCAGATGCCAGGTCGCAACTGTCTGCGGGTTGGGGCGGTTGTTGACTGCCGCCAGCGCGAACAGTGTCACCCCGACGCCGACCACCGCCGACAGCGCAATGTCACGCCACAAGCCCACCCGCGGGCCGCCCCACAGATTCTGCATCGCTCTGGCGCGTTCCTCGTCGCTGGTGCGCACCAGAATCATGATAATCAGCACTGTTGCCAGCGTTTCGACCACGAACTGCACCAGCGCCACATCCGGCGCGGGTTCCAGCAGGAACACCCCGCCGATGCTGTAACCGGCAACGCCCAGCGCCAGCGCCGCCAGCAAATGCCGCTTAAAGAGGATGCTTGCCAGTGTCGCCAGCAGCGCCAGCGCCAGCAGCACCGCCTTGAGCACGTCCGCCGCGCTGCGCACCGTCACCGTAATCGCGCTGACATCCACCAGTGCCCCTAGCCCGGCAGTGGACATCAACAGGCTGACTGCCACCAGAATCACCAGCAGATAGTAGCGAATGCGCCCATTCTGTGACTTGAGCAGCAGGTCGGCAAACGCCTCAACTGCGCCCACCAGCGCCTGATACACCTGGGGTCCGGAGGGCAGCGCCGGGAACGTCCACGCCAGCCACACACGCCGCAGCACAAACAGCCCCACTCCGGCGGCAATTGCCAGCGTGCTGAGGATGAACGCCGTGTTGATGCCCTCCGGCGGCAGCAGATACAGCGCAATGGATTTGCCTACCGCGGGCTGCACCAGCGGCGTGACCAGCGGGCTGATGCCCACACCGCCCAGCACGGACAGCAGCGCCAGCCCTGCCGGACCGTAAACCAGCGGGCGCGGCGGCGCATGGAAATGCGGCGTGTGGTCGTGTTCGCCAACATGCGCGCCATCATGCGCGGGGTCTGCGCCATGGTCGGTGGCAAAACGCGACTCGCCCATGAAGACATCCCAGAACAGAATCAGCGCCATTGTCACGGTCAGCGCGGCACTGACGATTATCACGATGAGCGCCGCCGTCGCATCTGCCGTATGCAGCGCCGCGTCAAGCAGCAGTTCTTTGGCGACAAAGCCGAACAGC
>DAOTWP010000046.1:0-26113 GCA_034435675.1 Anaerolineae bacterium | reverse complement strand
GGTAAAGCGCACGATTTCGCCGCCGGTGGTCAGGTGAGCGTAATCTGCCGCGATGCCGTAATCCGGCAGTGCGCGCGCCGCCAGCCAGAAGTTGACCAGGGGCACACGGTACTCCGCCGCCACGCGCACGATAATCGCGTTAAATGCCAGCACCTGCCCCCACGCTTCGGTATTGTCGGGATTATTGGTAAATGTCCCCAGCACCGGAATCACACCCTGATCGAACGAGAAGGTGATGATCGTGCGCAGTTGGTCTTCAAACTGCTCGCGGTTGAGCGCGTAGATGTCGTTCTGCCCAAACACAACGGTTGCAAAGGCGGCACTGCTGCTGCGATAGGCGCACGCCAGCGGGGTTTCACCGCCTTCGCAGGCGGGATCAATCGCCCACATCGGGTCGAAAATCGAGAGCGTGTTGAAGCCATCGCGCGCGGCGACGCTGCTGCGGGCAAACGACGCGCTGAAAAACAGCACCGTTTCGCTGAGAAAGTCATACGGACCGAGATCGAAACGCGCGGCGGCAAACGGTGTGAGATACAATTCGCTGGCGCTGTTGCAATCACCGATTCGGGCAACGCTGTTAGCGGCTCTGCCAAGCTGCTGCCCGCGCAGGAACACGTCGCGTATGGCAGGGTCAACCGGCGCGAGCACCGGTGTACTGTAGAGCAGGCGCAGATCGTCAGTTTCAGCGTCGGTGAAATACTGCGGATTGGCGTCCGCGGTGTCCAGCACGGGCACGGCACTCAGGCGCAGTTCAGCACTGCTGATGAACCCTGTCTGCATCCAGCCCGTGCGGCTGGTATCCGCCGAATCGACCACGTACAACCAGTTGCCCGCCCGGTTGCGCCCTTCAATCCGCAGCAGCGCGCCTTCCCAGATGCCGGTTTCCTGCGGGTAGGTAGGGTGGGGACCGGTATGCAGCCATAAGCCAACGGCTGCCCTGCCGGTAGGCATCGCGGGGGGCGAGTCCTCCGCATGAACGGGGATGAATCCGACGGCTGCCAGCAAAAGGATGCACAGAAACAAGATACGCTGCATAGACTGTGTGCTTAAATGTTCTCTCGCTTACGGGGAAAGGCGTCCTTCACTGCCCGCGTGAAGCCCGGCAGCCCGTCGCCACCGTCCAGCGTGTCGTTCACCGTCAGGATGCGCACGAGCTTGCCGGGCACGAAAACTGCGACGGTCTGCGGCAGCGGCTTGAACATCCAGACCACTGTGCCCGCTGCCAGATAATTGGCAATCTTGATCGCCATCTCATCTTCCGTATTGCCCGGCAACAGTACCTCCACCGCGAGATCCGGCGCGACAGGCAGATAGCCCTCTTCATAGGAGAGTTCCGGCTGGCGACTGTAGCTGATGAACGCGGCATCAGGAATGTAGCGCTCGCCGGACACCCGGTAGCCGCCGTCCGCGCCGGTGACATGCCCCAGATTATGTGCTTCTACAAACGTCATGATGCGCCCACCGACCAGCATGGCAATCTTCGATGACAGCGAATTGGAAACCACCTCGACCACCTCTCCCCCGATGTATTGCAGCAGCCGGTCACGGTTTTGCGGCAGCAGGGCGTAGACGTCGAATTCCTCGGCGCTCATGGTCTTTGGCTGCTCTGCGGTCAGTGTCACCATTACGGCACTCCTCGCACCTTACAACGTGATTCTACCATATTTCACCAGCCCAGCCCGAACAGCCGCGCGAACGTCTGCGCTGCCAGCGCCGCGTCCGGCAGGGCGAACCAGACCCAGCCGAGTGTGACAAAATGGAAGGTCAGCAGCACACCTGCCAGCGTCCATGCCTGTTTGGTGCGCGGCTTGTCCTTCAGGCTGATATACCAGCGTCGAGTGCGGTCGCTCCACAGTTTGTGGATGAACAGCCCGCCCGCGTGCCACAAGCCCCACAGCACAAATGCCAGTGTGAAGCCATGCCACAGCCCGATCACTAACATCGTTGCTCCATGTGCTGTCAGGACGATTATGTTCTGCGGCGGCTTGCGCGGGCGCTTGAGCAGCCAGCGTGACAGCGGGGAAAAGACGTAAAAGCGCGCCCAACTGCTCAGCGTGATGTGCCAGCTTTGCCAGAAGCGCGCCAGGTTATTCCTGAGGTACGGCGCGGCGAAGTTCTCCGGCAGGCGCACGCCAAACAGCAGCCCGATGCCGATGGCAATGTCTGAATATCCGGCGAAGTCAAAATACAGCCGCAGTCCATAGGCATACAGCAGCAGCCACAGCCCGCCCGCAGTCAATGCCTGTTCCGCGCGCGCGGCATCCAGCGCCAGCAGCGCCAGCGTGTCCGCAATGACAAACTTTTTGAACAGCCCGACGAGGATGCGTCCGCCGCCTGCTGCCCAGCGCGCTGCGTCCATGCCCTTAAGCGTGTGCGCCGCGCGGTAATCCGGTACAAAGCGTTCGGCACGGTCAATTGGTCCAGCAGTCAGGGCGGGAAAGAAAATGATATACGTCAGATATTCGCGCAGGGTCAGCGCGGGCAGTTTGCCGCTTTGCCGGTCGCGCAGGGTGTGAATCAACCGGAACGCCACATACGAAAAGCCTAACCAGCCGAGATCAGCACCCGCCGCCAGCGTAACATCCTGCCCCTGCCACGCCCGCAGCGCCGCGCTGAGTCCTGCTGCCAGCGGTTCCGCCTTCAAGGCGATGAACAGCCCGATCAACGCCAGCAGCACGGGAGTCAGCGCTGCCTGTGGTCCACGCATCTGCCACCACAGACGCGCACTGCCCCACGCGAACCCGGCGATCAACAACAGCACCAGCGCCACTGCCAGCGGTTCCGGCGGACGACTGGTCAGGCGCAGTTCTGGCGCAAGATAGCGCGTGGCGGATACCGCCAGTATCAGCGCGAAGGTGATGCCCAGCGTCAGACGATTCTCGTGGTTAAATGCTGCCCTATCCGTTTCTGGCAGGGATTCAGCAGGCAGGCGGGTCCACCACCACCCGGCGACTGCCAGCAGCAGGGTTGCCGTGGGCAGCAGAAAATCCAGATAGCGAACCGGCAGCGCAGGCTGAAGCCAATAGACCGCCAGCACACTGCCAACAAACAAGACCAGGGCGCGCCAGCGCGCTGGCAGGAACAGCCCATAAGTGAGTGCAGCGGCGGTCAGAAGGGCAATATCAAGCAGCGTCATCGGGGCATACGCTCCCCAACAGTCATGCGTGGCACGCCGAAATAAAGTTTAATCTTTTCACTGCTATTAATTCCTGTAGAATTAACTAACGCCATTGCGGTATTCTGCAGATACTCTGTGACTGGAGTCAAGATCATGCCTATCACCGTGGAATGGGATCCTGGATCAGCGCATCTACTTCTAGTGACCACCAGAGGTAAGTATAGCTGGGAAGAGTATCATGCAGCACTTGACCAGGTTTTTGCTATTGTAGACAGCGGCACCCCCGTGCAGGGGGTCATCACTGTGCGCCAAAGCGATACGGTTGCACCCGGCGGCAACCCACTGCCGCATGTGCAGCGAGTCATGCGGCTGATGAGTGAACATAAAAATCTGATTGTTGTGAATGTCAACGGCAACATGCTCAAACGGGTGTTGGTCAACTCGTTTATGCGGATCACCCCAGACGTGAACAAGAATTATCTTGAAGCCGGTTCGGTGGAAGAAGCCCGCAAAATCATCGCCAGGGCACAGGTCGCCAGCAAACAGGGGGGCAGACCCTGAAGCGCTGGCAGCCTTCCGCTGCCTACTTGCTGTCCATCTCGCGGCGCACGGTGTCCAGCAGCGTGTCTGCACGGAGCTGTCCCAGCGTGTAACAGGGTCCGCCGAGGCGTTCTGCCAACCGGGATGCTAACCCCTGATCGAAGGCGACATGTTCCATATTGATGACGATGGTCTTGTAGTGTTCTTCCTGAATCAAATCGCAGATGCGGTGCGCCTCTTCCTGCGGGGGCACTTTGCCACTGATGCTGACATTGCCTGCGCCGTCGGTCAGCAGAATAATCAGCGGCATGATGTCCGGGTGCAGGGTTTTTTCGCGCTTAACGGTTTCGTATGCCAGCAGCAGCCCGGCGCTCAGCGGGGTCTTGCCGCCCACGGGAATATCCGCCAGCGCGTGTTTTGCCAGCGTAACTGAGTTGGTCGGCGGCAGCACCATCAGCGCACGATCCTTCTGGAAGACAATCAGCCCGACACGATCCCGGCGCTGGTAGGCATCAGTCAGCAGGGACATGATCGCGCCTTTGGTGGCGTTCATGCGCTCGCTGACTGCCATACTCCACGATGCATCCACCACAAACAGTACCAGATTTGCCGCCCGGCGCACGCGAATCTTGCGCTGTAAGTCGCTTCTGTTGAGCGCATAGGCAACGCCGCGTTGTTCTTTTTCGTCTTCGCGTTCCTTCTGGAACGGTGCCGCCGCACGCAGGGTGGCGTCGAAGGCAATATCGTCGGTTTTATTGCCAGCAGGGCGCGCCTGAATATAACGCCCGCGTTTACGGTCGGTGTGCGTGGTGGAACGCCGCCCGCTGGCTTTGCGGGTCAGTTTGTCGAGCTGGGTTTGCAGTTTGCGCGGTGCGAACTCGCCCGATGCTTCAACCTTCTTGCCGCCTTCCCACCAGTTGGCGTTCGGATCGGCAAAGCTCGGCTGCGGGGCGGCATCCTGGCTGATGTCCGGCGCCTGCTGGTCGCTGGGGCTGCGGCTGTCTACCGGCTCACTTTTTTTTTAGTGTCGTCACTGCTTTCGCTGGTTGACGCGCCCTCGGCGGCTTCGGCGTTTTCTTCCCACTCTGCTTCGATCTGCGCCATGTTCTGTTCCAGCGCCGCCATATTCATCTGCGCATCGGCGAATGGACCGCGCTTTAACCGGTGGGGCAGCGCCAGTTCCGCCGCCAGCAGAATATCGCCGTTGGTGACAAAGGTGCGCCCTTCAAATGCAGCGTGCGCGCGTGCTGTCTTGAGGATCACCAGATCGGCGCGATGCCCATCAATATGCAGGCTGCTGGTCATCGCCGCAATCGTGAACAGGTCACGGCGGGTGTAGGTCACGTTATCGACAATCTCACGCGCGGCGGCAATGCGGTGTGTCAGCGTTTCTTCTTCCGGGTGCCAGCGCTTGCGGAATGCCCCGGCATCCGCTTCATAGGCAATATGTCGTTCGAGAATTTCCATGCGCTCGGCAGCGTCGGTGATCCCGCGCACGTCCACACTCAACGCAAAACGATCCAGCAGCTGCGGGCGCAAATCGCCTTCTTCCGGGTTCATGGTGCCCACCAGGATAAAGCGCGCCGGGTGGCTGAAGCTGATGCCTTCGCGCTCAACAACGTTTACGCCCATCGCCGCGCTGTCCAGCAGCAGATCTACCACATGATCGTCAAGCAGATTGACCTCGTCCACATACAGAATGCCGCGATTCGCCATCGCCAGCACACCGGGGTCAAAATGGCGTTCGCCCTTCTGGATTGCCTTTTCGATGTCCAGCGTACCCACCACGCGATCTTCTGTCGCGCTGACGGGCAAATCAACAAAGCGGGTCTTGCGCGTGGCAATCGCCAGCGCTTCCCCGGATTCATGGCGCTCGCGCACAGCATCGGACCAGGTATCAGGACGATACGGGTCATCACTGAACGGCGAATCGGCGATTACCTCAATTTCTGGCAGCAGCGCCGCCAGCGCGCGTGCAGCGGTGGATTTGCCCGTGCCGCGTTCGCCGCGAATCAGGACACCACCAATGCGCATATCAATCGCGTTGAGGATCAGCGCACGTTTCATGCGTTCCTGCCCAACAATCGCCGTAAAGGGGTAAACCGAGGGTCGTCTACTGGTCATCTGCATTCTGTCCAATCGGCATTCAGTACCACTTTTCACAAAGCATGGTCATTATAACGGACGCGGCAGGCACGCGGCAATTGCCGTATGTGACCACCGCCCACTGGGGTTCAGTCTGCGGGTGCCTCCTGCGCGCTGTTCTGCTGTGCCCCGGCGCTTTGCAGCACGCCGCTGAATGACACGCCCAGCGCCAGCAGCCCCAGCGTGCCCATCAGCACATAAACCAGCACCGTCACGCCCTGAAACAAAAAGCCCAGCGCCAGCGAAGTCGGGTCATCCAGCCCGGTCAACTGTCCTGCCGCCAGCACCGCCAGTTGGAACGGACCAAGACTTGCCAGCGTGATCGGAATGGCAATGCTGAACGATGCCAGAGTCACGCTGAGAACTGCCAGCAGCACCGTGTTCACGCCGGTGCGGTCAATGCCCAGCGCCAGCACCAGTACCCATGCCGCCGACAGCGACACCGACCATGCAATCAGCGTCCAGACGACAGCATGAAAAAAACGCTGCCAGTGGGTCAGCGGCTGCAACCCGTCAATGAAGTGATCCAGCAGACGGCGCAGTGGCAGGCGTTTGAGCAGCGGCAGCAGGCGTTCCGCGAATGCCAGCAGCGCGTGCGCCACAGCAGGACGATGCGCAAAAAACAGCAGCACAACAAAGGCAACCACCGCCAGTACACCAAAAAGCACCGCCGTTTGTACAACAGTGGTGCTGGCGTTCTGTACCTGGGTCAGCGCGCCCGCCAGCAGCACCACGACCAGCACCGTGTCCAGCAGACGCTCGACAACGATACTCGTTGCCGCGGTGACAAACGGTACCCCACTGCGCATCGCCAGCGCACTGCGCGCAACTTCTCCTGCACGCAGCGGCAGTTGATTCGCCATGAAAGTGATGCCGATGATGTGCAGACCCTCCCAGGGGGGCACACGGTTATCCAGCAGCCCACGCCAGCGCACGGCACGGGTTATGAGCGTAAAGACAATCAGCCCAGCGCCAAGCAGCACCAGCAGCAGATTGGCGCTGGTCATGCTGGTCAGCACCTGCTGCAAATCCACCTCGCGCAGTGCCAACCACAGCAGCACGCCGCTGACTACAATACTGGCGATGATGATGGCAAATCGGCGTGAACGCATTGTCTGTCCTTCCGGTTCCGTCCAGGCGCCTGTCATTGTAGCGGCATGGCAGAAGGCGTCAATGGGCGGAGACAACAGGATGTCTGCCGTAGGGTAAACGTCATCCTGCCACAGCGTGCGCGTTTGTCGCAGTGGGGTGAGCTTTCTTATAATTAGGACAGGGACGGCATGGACAACCTGTACGGGCAGCACACACAGAGAGGGCAAACAACATGCGGCGGCAACTGATCATTCTGGCAGCAGTGCTCATCACCAGCCTGAGCGCCTGCAATCTGGGCGTGCCGGAGCAGATCACACCGACTCCGCCGCCCACCCACACGCCAAACGAATCGCCCACGCCGGAACCGACATTGGTCGCACAGATCGCCACCGCCAGCGCGACAGCAACGGAAACACTGCCGCCCAGCGCGACACCGTCACCCGCGCCTACCCAGCCGCCCAGCGCGACACCGTCACCCGCGCCTACCCAGCCGCCCACTGAAACCGCAACTCTGCCGCCGACAGCGACCCCAACCGCCAGTGCCACCCCGACGAGCACCGCCACCGGCACGCAAACGCCAATCCCAACCGAGACCCCGACGCTGACACCGACGGACACGCCCACGCCAACCGCCAGTGCCACCGCAACCGCCAGTGCAACGGCAACCGCCAGTGCAACGGCGACCGCCAGTGCAACGGCGACCAGCACCGCCACCGGCACACAGACACCGCTGCCGACCGAGACAGCCACGAACACTGCGACAGCGACGCTTTCGCCGACCCCTGCGCCAACGAACACAGACACGCCCATGCCCACCGTGACGCCGCTGCCGCTGCCGACGATTACACCATCGCCCACCAGCACACCGACAGACACACCTACGCCAACCGCGACACCGTCGCTGTCACCGACGCCGCCCCCGACCAATACGCCGGAGCCGCCTACCCCCGACCTGACCGCAACGCTGATGACGACGATCACGGCTGAGGCAGTACGACAGGCAACATTGTTCGCGCCAACGGCAACGCCCAGCGCCAGCGCCACGCCCAACGTTGAGGAGGCAGTCACGCTGACCGCGCAGGCACTTGCTTCTCAGCCGCCCGCGCCCACACTGGATGTCACGCCCACATTGATTACGGCGACACCTGGCGGGGAAGACCTGGGCATTATCGAAGCTCCCACGCTCACGCCAAATCCGCTGGAACCGCCCATCGCGGGACCCGACACTGACGCCACGCTGACCACGCCAACGCCGTTCCCGACGGTGGTGCTGGGCACGGTTCCGGCAACACTCGCCGCGCCGCCGGTGCTTGCGCCGCCCACCTTCGTGCCCATCAACCCCGCGCCGCGCCAGTTTATCATCGGACCGGGGGGCACAGTGACCGGCATTGACCTGCTGGGCAACCCCGCTGTCACGATTACTCTGTTCGAGCGCAACCCAATTTACACGGACGAGTGGGTTAGTACGGATACGTCCGGCAATCTGTATGTCAGCGGGCTGAACGGCGCAGATGCCTACCGCCCCGACAGTTCGCCATTTTCCGCCTTTTTCGCGCAGTCCCGCGCCGAAAACAATACCTTTGTCAGCGAGGTGAGCTGGTCACCCAACGGGGAATACCTGGCATTCATTGCCGAAAGCCAGCCGGGCGGGGCGATGGCGAACAATGATGGCGTGTGGATCGGGCGGCGCACGGCTCCCAACCGGATTGGCGATTTCCGGCATTTGATGGTGGACTGCCCAGAGCGCGGTGTTTACAGCAGTTGCAACATCGTCAACGCCCCTGCCGGACCGAACACCTGGAAGAGCCTTGACCTGCTTTGGTCTCCCGGCAGTGATGCCATCCTCGTCAGCAGTTATTTTCCGTCTGAAGGGCGGCGCGGCTTAACCGTGCTGACACTGAACGAAGATTACCGCACACGCCCGCGCCCGCTGTTGTACGAGTTCGGCGCGTGGGAAGCGCGTGGCAGCCGGGTGCTGGTCAGCGGGCGCGGGGAGGACGGCAGCAATTATGTCGCATGGATCTTGCGCGACGGCAGCTTCTCTGAGCTGGTTTTCGGCGCGGAAACGCAGGGCTACTGGATGGGCTGGGCGGTGCAGCGTTCGGATGGGCGCATTCTGGCGCTTGGCGCGCCGGGCGACCGCAACGGACCCTACGAACCGCTGCGGATTTACGACATCACCAACGGTACAGCACAGCAGGCAAGCAACCCGGTGGCGATCAACGGGCTGCCCAACCGCGCGGAATGGAATCCGGGGCGCAGCGCAGCAGTGCTGTTCTACGGCGGGCAGCGCATCGTGCTGACGCTTAACGGTGGGGGGCAGGATGTCACGCAGGAAACCCAGGGCGGCGCGGTGAACTTTGCGCCGGGCGAACCCCCGCCCGGGCAGCCCATCGTCCCGGCGAACGCTGCGCCGATTCCGTCGGGCGTCATCGCGGGCAACCGCTTTGGACCCGGCGAACAGTTGGTCGTCTACAGCATTGAACTGAACATGCGCACGGGTCCCGGTGTAGCCTATCCTTATGCTCGGCGCTTTTTGATCAATGGCGAAACGATTGCCGTGCTTGCCGGTCCGTATAGCGCCGATGGCTACGAGTGGTGGCAGGTGCAGACGTGGGATAATATTGTTGGCTGGGTGGCTGCCATTATTGAAGGGCGGCAGGTCATCGGTCCAGCGCTGAATTAGGCTGCGCATAACGCCTGTGCCTGGGTGCGGCTTCGCTCAGGCACAGGGTTTATATCCCCGTATTCGATTGGTGCCTGTTTAACGCGAGCATAACAATTTCGCGTTACAATCCGCGCCCACTTGACTACTCAGAATCAACATAAGGAATCGGGTTATGACCGCGATCGCTGCCAGCGCACATTTCGCCGAAATTGACCAGCGCACCTACCGCCGCCGCATCCGCGCCTGGGCTATGTATGACTGGGCGAATTCGGCGTTTGTTACGACCATTATGGCTGCTGTCCTGCCGATCTACTACAGCACGGTCGCAGGGGCAACACTGCCCAGCGAAGCAACCGCCACGTCCTATTGGAGTGTGGGCTTAAGTATCTCGCTGCTGATTGTCGCCGTCCTGTCGCCAATTCTCGGCACGGTCAGCGATGTCATGCGCGGCAAAAAGCTGTTCCTGTCAATTTTTATCACCATCGGCGTGATCAGCACAGCGGCGCTGGTGCTGGTTGGCACAGGCGACTGGCTGCTGGCGTCGATCATCTCCATCGTGGGGCGTATCGGCTTGAATGGTTCGATCACGTTTTACGATGCGCTGCTGCCGCATGTCGCCCGCCCAGATGACCAGGACCGTGTTTCATCGCTCGGTTATGCGGTGGGCTATCTGGGAGGCGGACTGCTGCTGGCGGTCAACGCCGTGATGATCTTCGTGCTGGGATTTGAAGACGGCGCGCGGCTGTCATTCTTCAGCGTAGCCATCTGGTGGGCAGTGTTCAGCATTCCGGTGCTGCGCACGGTGCCAGAACCACCCACCGCAGCGGCAAAGCTGGACCGCGGTCAAACCGTGCTGGGCGTCAGCTTCCGGCGGTTGGGCGCTACCCTGCGTGATTTGCGCCGCTACGGGGAATTGTTTAAATTCCTGATTGCCTTCCTGATTTACAACGACGCCATCGGCACGATTATCGGCGTCGCCGTAATATACGGCGCAGAACTGGGCTTTGGGCAGATCGAACTGATTCTGGCGCTGTTGCTGGTGCAGTTTGTCGGCATTCCCTTCAGCCTGATCTTTGGAGGGCTGCCAAAAGAAAGCCCGCGCCGCGCACTGTTCACCGCGTTCATTGCCTTCAACCTGCTTGCGCTGCCCGTGGTGGGCATCCTCGGCGCGCAGGTGCTGCCCAACGATGTTACCGGAGTGCTGCTGCCACCCTATGCAACGCTGGACGGCACGGCGGGCACGGGCACTTTCAGTGTTACCGATGAGCTGGCGCTGCGTTTCACCCCGCTTGATGCGTGGTCGAACCCGCAGGTGACTGCCGCCGAATCGGGACTGGACCGGGATGTGACTTATGCCGCTGCTGCCGACCCGGAAGCCCGGCTGGATCTTCCGTTCAACGGGCAGGAAATTCGCCTGACCTACAGCACCGGGCCGGATCATGGCATCTGGGCAGTGCTGCTGGATGACCAGCCGGTGTTGGTCGAGGGCGATGACGACACGCTGATCCCGCTGGAGATTGATGCTTATAGCGATACCGTGCGCTACGGCGTGCTCAGCGATGTGATTGCGGCAGAAACGGCAGGCACACATACGCTGAGTCTGGTGAACACAGCGCGCGTCAATGCGCAGAGTACGGGCACGTTGTTTGCCCTGAGTGGCTTTGAAGTGCTGCGCCCGATCAGCAGCAGCAGTCTGCCGCTGATTATCGTGATGCTGCTGGCGACCAATGGGGTCGGCTTGCTGTTCGCCGCGACCATCGGCAAGGGACTGGTGAAGACCTTTGCGGCAGGGCTGAACACCAAACGCAGCATCCTCTTTGCACTGGTGGTTTATGCGGTGATCTGCGTCTGGGGCTATTTCATCAACTCCACGGTCGAGTTCTGGTTCCTGGCGTGGATGGTAGCGATGGTGCAGGGCGGCAGCCAGGCGCTTAGCCGCAGCCTGTTCTCGGCGATGTCGCCCGCCAGCAAGAGCGGCGAATTCTTCGGGCTGTTTGCCATCATGGAGAAGTTCGCGTCGCTGATTGGTCCGCTGGTCTTTGCAGTAGCGGCAGCGAGTTTTGGCAGCAGTCGCCCGGCAATTCTGGCGCTGATCGCCTTCTTTGTGATCGGCGGCTATCTGCTGACACGGGTGGATGTGCCGCGCGGGCAGCGTGTCGCGCAGGAAGAAGACGCGCAGCTTGCGCCGGAACCCGCGCCAGCCGCATAAACACGGGCTTTCGAGGGTGAAGGATCGCCGTGCTGGCTCCTAATCAGGGGTGACGCATCAGTCGCCCCTGTGAGACATTTGATGCAGGTTCAATCAAGCGCTCAGCACGGCGAACGTCCGGATAGTTCGCAGTAGAAATACTGCACCTCGCCGCTGCTGATAAAACGGCGCAGCAGCGTGTTTGACCACAGCGGGTCTTCGCGTCCGGTTGTGTTATGGCAGTTGATGCACGCCAGCAAATCCTCGTCGTGGCGTTCACCGTTGAGCGCAAACGAGCCGAAATTCCACTCATCGAACAGCGGCACAGTGCCACCGGGGAAATCCTGTGCCTGCCAATCGCCGCGTTTCTGCGCGACATGAACAATGCCCGGCGACTCGCCGCGCACCAGATGACCCTGTTCATCGCGCAGG
This sequence comes from Anaerolineae bacterium, assembly GCA_034435675.1. Lineage (GTDB taxonomy): Bacteria > Chloroflexota > Anaerolineae > Aggregatilineales > Phototrophicaceae > DAOTWP01. The sequence continues at coordinate 13,930 of DAOTWP010000046.1, read as the reverse complement.
GGTACACCATCTGCGCCGCGCTGCGCCTGATAGGCAACGATGGCAATGGTGCTGCCGTAGGGCATTGGGCGTCCGGCACGCGCGGCAGCCAATGCTTCGGCACTGATGAACAGGTCGCGCACCATCGCGTCGAGCCGATCTACCCGCGCATACTGGACAAAGTCCTGCGGGAAATTTAGCAGCGCTACGCCGGGGACCTGCACGGACCGTCCGGCGCTCTGGCTGCCACGCAGCGCCAGCAGAAACAGCCCACAGATCAGCAGCAGCAACCCGCCCAACAGCAGGGCACGCTGGCGCAGGGATTGAACCAGGGGAGTGTGTCGTTCGCTAGTCATGCCCGTCAGTGTACACGCAAATCTGACGAAAGCCTAACAAGCCGCCTGACGCACTGGCGAGCAGCTTAGAGTTTCCCCTCGCGGGCATCCTTCAGGTATTCTGTCAGCGTTTCGCGCGCGTGTTTGCTGTAGCGCCGCGTGCGCATCTGCGCCTCAATGAACGCGATGCCTTCTTCATTGCTGCATTCCAGCAAATAGAGCGCGGCGGCGTCAATGTCCAGGTCATCCTGCGCCTGCTCAAAATAGCGCTTGAGAAACGCCAGGGCGCGTGGGTCGCCTTTGCCTGTCCCGGACAGCACATCGGCAACAGAAATCAGCATCATCTTGCTGTCTGCATACTCGTTTGCCAATGCAAGCATCGGCTCTACAGCGGCGCTGCCCATCTGCTTGAGCGCCTCCTGCGCGGCTTCATCCACCACATTGCCCCAATCGTCTGCATCCGCCGTATCTTCAAGCAGCGCGATTAGCAGCGGAATGGCGGCTGTGACCTGCCAGTGTCCCAGCAGTCGGGCGGCATTGGCGGGGGCAAAACCGCTGCCAAAGCTGGAGGTCTGCCCCAGCTCCAGGCACTCCAGAATCGTGCAGCAGTAGTCAATCACAGCAGCCTTTTGTGCTGCCAGCTTCTGCGCGGCGTATGTGACATTAAACGCTTCGCTGAACAGCAGCCAGGTCGCCTGATGCAGCGGGTGCGCGGCATCTGCGGCTGCCAGTTTCCAGACCGGCGTTTCTGCCTGGTCGGACATCGTGTATTCCCCCAGTTTAAGCATGCCGCGTGCGATTGTGACTCAAGCGCCACTGACAGTCAACGCCCGACCATTGACAACACTCTGTCCCCCGCGTCTAATCTCCGTATGACTGAACACGACGAGACCCTTCCTCCCTATACTGCCAGTACCCGTGTTCTGCGCGTTTCGGCGCAGTCGCCCGAACCTGCCGTCATTGCGACGGCGGCGGCTGTGCTGCGTGCGGGAGGGCTGGTGGCATTCCCGACGGAAACAGTTTATGGACTGGGCGCAAACGCGCTGGATGCACGCGCGGTGGAACGCATTTTCCGCGCCAAAGGACGCCCTGCCAATGACCCGGTGATTGTGCATATCGCGCAGATGGCACAGCTTGCACAGGTGGCGCGCGCCGTGCCGCCGCTGGCAGAACAGCTTGCCGCCGCCTTTTTTCCTGGTGCGCTGACGCTGGTGCTGCACAAAAGCGCCGCGATTCCGCCAGGTGTCACCGCTGGCAGCGATACGGTCGGGGTGCGTATGCCCAGCCATCCGGTTGCCCATGCGCTCATCACCGCCGCCGGGGTGCCGGTTGCCGCGCCCAGCGCTAACCTGTTCAGCCGCCCCAGCCCGACCAGTGCCGCACATGTGCTGGACGACCTGCGCGGGCGGGTAGATGTGGTGCTCGATGGCGGCAGCACCCCGATTGGACTGGAATCCACGATTGTTGATCTGACGCAGACGCCGCCGGTAATGCTGCGTCCGGGGGGCATTCCGCTGGAAACACTGGCAGCAATCATTCCCGATTTGCGCTTTACGCCGCGTTATCTGGCAGAGGGTGCTGCTATGCCATCGCCGGGTACGCTGCTCAAGCACTATTCGCCGCGCGCGGAAGTGCGCCTGTTCAGCGGCACAGATGCCGCGCGCGTGCTGGCAGCGATCTGGCAGCAGGGGCGGGCGCTTCAGCATGAAGGCAAGCGCGTCGGACTGCTGCTGCAAAGCCGCGACGCTGCCCGGCTGTTGGAACAATCCGGTATGGTCGTTGCACAGTTGGGCGATGACCTGCCCAGCATGGGCGAGCAGCTCTTTGCTGCCCTGCGTGAGCTGGATGCCGCCGGGGTGGATGTGATTCTGGTGCGCGCGGTGGAACAGCAGGGTGTGGGGCTGGCAATCTGGGACCGGCTGGTACGCGCTGCGGAAGGGCGCGTGATTGCGGTAGAATAGAGGCAGGGTTGTAGGCGCATGCCGCCGATTTTTCGGGAACTTCTCGACCTGTCCGAGCGACCAAAAAGGCAGTGCAAATCAATGATCGAGTATTATGAACGATGACTCCACCTGCCCAAACTTCCGCCACACGTGAAGATCAAGATGCGCTGCCTGCCTATCTGCTGGAAATGCCTGTGGATGCGCTTGCCGCCAGTCTGCAAACCGGCGACGGCAAAAGCGGACGCCTGCGCCATGCTGTCAGCGTGACGCCGGTGTGGGACGGCACTTACCAGTTCAGCGTGGCGCGATTGTTTCGCGGGCTGCCCTATGCCGAAGTGCGCGGCATCCTGCGCGGGCAGGGGCGCAGCAGCACTGTGTTGGAAGTGCAGGCACAATCGAATCGTTTTCCGGTGGCGCTGCTGGCGGTGCTGGCGCGCAATCTATCGGGCATGCTGCAAATTCTCGCCTTTATGGCATTTGCCGTGCTGCTGCGCCAACCCTGGCAGGGCGCTGCTACCCAGGGCGAACAAATTCGCCAGATTATCTGGTTTTACCTGTTTGGCAGCGGGTTTCTGATCTTTGCCGCAATTGTGGTGCCTGCGCTGGTGATTGCCGCCGGTGAGCAAAAGCGGCTGATCCGCTTCTTTCGAGATCGGGCGCAGGACGAAATCACAGCAGCACGGCGGCGCAAACGTGAGGAAATGACCCCCCGACGATGAGCAGCAGCGTGCAGATCTTTGTCATTGCGGATAACCTGCTGGCGCGCGGGATCTGGAGCCGCATAGCATATGATGTTACAAAGGATTATTCATGTTACTTGCTGAACTCATCAAAGCGATAGAGCAGCTTACGGCAGAGGAATTGCAGGCGCTGCGTGCCCACCTTGAGCAACAGAAACAGTATGCGCCAGCTTCAGCCGAAAAAGATGCGCTGGATGCCGCTTTAGAAGCCCTGCGTGAAGGGTTAACTGCTGAACAACTTGATGCACTGGAGTGGGCGATGAATGTTGAAACAGTGCGACCCGTGGATAAAGCCGAATGGCAGAAATAGCGTATGTTCTGGATACCAACGTAATTTCCGATCTGGTTAAAGGGCATCCGCTGGTTTATGCACGGGTTCAAAACGCGCGAACGGCTGGCGAACGGCTGATCCTGCCACAACCTGTATACTATGAAGTCTTGCGCGGGTTATTGTGGATCAATGCATCCGCCAGGATCAAAACGCTTCAGGAAAGCTTGCTCCCTATTTTCCAATGGAAAGCGATTGTAGATGCAGATTGGATCAGAGCAGCATATTTGTGGGCGGAGACCGTGAGTGCTGGCAAGCAGCTAGATGATGTTGATTTGCTGGTGGCAGCAGTTGCCACGCGCTTGAACGCAGTGGTTGTCAGCAGTGATACGGACTATGACGCCGTGACCGTCAAACGTGAGAACTGGCGCGATCCGCCGCAAACCAGCCCATGAACAGCGTGCAGATCTTTGTCATTGCGGATAACCTGCTGGCGCGCGCCGGACTGGCGGCAGTGCTGGCAGCAGGCAGCGATTCACCGGAGCAGCAGGTCGTTGGGCAGAGCGCCGCAGACTCCGCGCTTGCCCCGCAGCTACGCAGCAGCGATCCTGATCTGCTCGTCTGGGATTTTGGCTGGAACACGACGGCGATGCTGGAACGATTGAGCAGCATTGTCGAGGAATTTAACCTGCCCGCGCTGGCGCTGGTGCCGGACGACGAAACCGCTGCCGCTGTCTGGGCGGCGCTGGGCGAAACCCCGGCGCGCGGGCTGCTGCGGCGCGATACCGAAGCCGATGCCCTCTACACCGCACTGGCAGCAGTTGCACAGGGGCTGGTCGTGCTTGATCCGCTCTATGCCGAGGCGCTGCTCAGTGTGCCGCCTGTAAGCGAACTGCCCCCCGCACAGGCGCTAACCCCGCGCGAAAGTGAAGTGCTGCAACTGCTGGCAGAAGGGCTGGCGAACAAGACGATTGCCGCGCAGCTAGGCATCAGCGAGAACACGGTCAAGTTTCATGTCAACGCTATTCTGAGCAAGCTCAACGCACAGAGCCGCACAGAAGCGGTTGTCCGGGCGACCCGTCTGGGCTGGGTCATTCTGTGACTCAGGCTGCGCGTTAACCTGCCGTAGCAGCAAGGAAATCGTGCGCAAATTCCCCGGCAGTCGCATAACGCGCGTCAGGATTGCGCTGCACGGCACGCTGCACGACCTGTGCGGCAGCCGCCCCAATCAGCGGGGCAAGCTGTTCGGCGACGGGCAAATCCTCCATCACATAGCGGCGGAAATAGGCAAGCGGTGTTTTTTCCTTGATCGGCAGCTTGCCGAGCAGCGTCTCAAAGGTAATCAGCCCCAGTGCGAAAACATCAATCCGGTGATCAAAACCATCCGAGTTCATTTTCTCTGGCGCCATATAGGGAATCGAACCCAGCACCGTGCCCGGCGACGTAATGCCGACCATATCCTGCACTTTGGCAATGCCAAAATCCGCAATATACGGATAACTGCCCTGATCCAGCAGGATATTGGACGGCTTCATGTCACGGTGAATCACGCCGCGATGATGCACGTAGTCCAACGCACTCGCCACGCCGTCGAGAACGCGGCGCGTATCCGCCAATGGCAGCCCGCCGGTCTGGTGGATACGTTCTTCCAGCGATCCACCGTCCACCAGTTTCATCGCCAGATAGTAGTACAGTTGATCCCGCCCTTGATCATAAACCGGCAGGATGTGGGGATGCTGGAAGCTCTGAAGCAGATGTGCCTCGCGCCGGAAACGCTCTTCAAATTCCTGCGATTGCGCCAGCATGCCCGGCAGCATAATCTTGAGCGCGACGGCTGCACCGGTTTGTGTATGCTGCGCGTGATAGACCTCGGCAGCCGCACCACTGCCAATGTAGGCGGTGATGCTGTAATCTGCGAGGAGATCGCCAGGGTTAAGTCTGCTCATTGCCAAGACTTCCTCTGCGTATATTAAGACCAGTACAAGGATACCAGAAACCGAACGCTGCGTAAACGCAGGCTCAACAGCGCACCCCGCCTAAATTATGGTATGCTTGAAGTGCGTTTATTCGTGCGCGGGGTCTGCATGCCACAATCACAGGCAGGCAATCTGCCGGATTCTGCACCGGCGCTGATTCCGCTAAGGCAGTCGTGGAGTAGCTTATGAACTTATGGTTGAATCCCTCGCGCTGGTTAATCATTGTGCTGCTGGTGCTGCTCAGCCTGAATGGTGCTGCGGCACAGGATCAGGGCGGCGAAGAACGCCCGGCGGGCGGCACCTATGTGGTCGAGTATGGCGACACACTGGACGAAATCGCGCAGCGTTTTGATGTCTCGCTGGTGGTGCTGGCACAGACCAACAACCTTACCCCTCCGTATTTGCTCGAACCCGGTCAACTGCTGAGCATCCCGGCAGATGCGCCGCCCTATGGCGCGGTGCCGCCGTTGAACCCGGACGGCACGCTGGCAGAAGGCATTGGCGGTGGGGGCGGCAGTGAGGATGTCTATGTGGTGCAGCCGGGCGATACGCTGGACGAAATCGCCCAGCAGTATGATATCTCGCTGATAGCGCTGCTGGATGCCAACGGGCTGAGTGATGGCGCAGGGCTGCGCCCCGGCACGGTGCTGAGCATCCCGGCAGATGCGCCTCCTTATGGCACGGTGCCCCCGCGCGAACCGATTGGCGGGGGTGGCGCGGGCATTGGCGGCGGCGGTGATGTGGATACCTATGTGGTGCAGCCGGGCGACACGCTGGACGAAATCGCCCAGTCGTTTAACGTCTCGATTATCGTGCTGCAAGAAGTCAACGGCATTGACCCACGTGACCCCCTGCTGCCCGGCACGGTGCTGAGCATCCCGCTGGACAGCGTGCCTTATGGCGCGGTGCCACCCCTGAACCCGGACGGTTCGCTGGCGGAAGGCATCGGCGGCGGGGGCGGCGGTGAGGATGTCTATGTCGTGCAGCCGGGCGATACGCTGGACGAAATCGCGCAGCAGTATGATGTTTCGCTGGTCTCGCTGCTGGATGCCAACGGGCTGAGCGACGGACGCGCCGTTGTCCCCGGCACGGTGCTGAGCATCCCAGCAGATGCGCCGCCGTATGGGGTCTTCCCGCCCACCCGCGCCGGTGAAGGCACTGACGGCATCGGCGGCGGGGGTGGCAGCGGCGAAGAATACACCGTCCAGCCGGGCGATACGCTCGATGAAATTGCGCAGTCCTATAACGTGTCGGTGATTGTGCTGGCACAGAGCAACGGGCTGGAAGTCAACGACACGCTGCTGCCCGGTACGGTGCTGTTTATCCCCGAAGATGCCGTGCCCTACGGGCAGGTGCCGCCCCTGAACCCGGACGGTTCGCTGGCGGAAGGCATCGGCGGCGGGGGCGGCGGTGAGGATGTCTATATCGTCCAACCGGGCGATACGCTGGACACTATCGCGCAGCTTTATAATGTGTCGCTGATTGCGCTGGCGCAGGAAAACGATGTGGCTGAAGGCGCTGTGTTGACCCCCGGCACGGTCATCAGCATCCCGGCGGATGCGCCGGAGTATGGTGCGTTCCCGCCGCTGGATGCGCAGGGCAACGTGATGAGCGATCTGGGCAGCAACATGCATGTGGTGCAGCCCGGCGATACGCTGGATTCCATCGGGCAGGTGTATGATATCAGCCCGGCGTGCCTCGCGCAGACGAATGATGTTGTCAACGGGCGCATTTTCCCCGGTCAGGTGCTCGACCTCGCGGGAGGCTGCCCACCCTACGGCTCTTAAAAAACGACCTCCGCCTGACAGCCCACCCAACAGCGCAGACAAATTGCAGTTGGAAGGCTGGCAGGCAGAGGTGCGTTAGCTTAGTAAAGCAGCAGTGGTTTGGCGCAGGGGTATACCTCTGCGCTGCCGGTTTGCCTGCCCGTGCCGACGCGACGCTGCATCACTGCACGGTCAACCGCATAATGGTAACCTCGCCGCCTTCATCACGCGGGGTCACCTGAGGATCATACTTAAGTGTGAATGCACTACGCTGCGGTAGGAAGTGACGCACAAAGGCATAATATAAGCCGTACATCACATTATCGGGAAACGGCGTCCGCAGGGTGATGACGAATTCCGTATCCGACACCTTATCAGTCTGAATGTAACCCAATTCGCCGCAGCGCATGCGCGATTTGTAGATTTGCGGATACAGCAGAATAAACTGTTCGAGCGAAAGCGCTTCGATTTCCGGGGGCAAATGCCGGATCGACTGCTCAGCAGCCGCCATGCCGATGCTGACAAAATTTGTAGTGTGGTCTGTCTCGGCGGCAACATCGCTCAACACATCCAGCACCTGTTGCAGCGGATACCACTGCTGCGGGTCAACCTGCGCCAGCCCGTGCCGATGCAAGATGTCCCGAATTTCAGTATGCGTAATGTTGGTAATCAGAGACAACACCGTAAAACCCACCAACTCAGTTTCAGGGGAAAAGCTTTGATAACGAATGCCTAAAAGCATGTTGAACCTCTCGAAAATACCTGTGCTTGGTATAAGGATATTTCGGTTTGTTGCGCAACAAACCTTAAGATTTTTGAGATTTTTGGAATGCCGGGCAGCCTGCGCGCCGTAGGCACGCCTGAACCAGAGCACTATAATGAGTCAGAACTTTCGCCTGCTGAGCAAATTGCTGCCTGAATAAGAGGGTTAACCCCTTTGTCCGCAGGGCTGCAAGCGAAAGTCCTATGAGTGTTGCTTGACAATGCAGAGGAAACCCGTATGCGTAAATGGCTTTTGAAGGGTACGCTTTTGACCGGCATGCTCCTGTTGGCGGCACTGCTGGCGGGCTGTGGCGGGGGCAGCAGCGCGGCGGCAGAACCGCTGGATCGCTGGGACATCTGCGCCAGCGGCACGCCCATGCCGGGCACAAACATTTCACCAAACCGGCAGTACAGCAGTCCCCCGGCGCTGGGCGTCAACCCAGCGCGCAGCTACACGGCATGTTTCGTGGTCGCCGGTAGGGGACGCTTCGAAATTGAACTGTTCGCCAGCCGTGCGCCGCAGACTGTGAACAATTTTGTGTTTCTGGCGCGCGATGGTTACTACAACGGCATCAGCTTTCACCGCGTAATCAAGCAGCCTGACCTGTTTATGGCACAGGGTGGCGACCCCACAGGAACCGGCGCGGGCGGTCCCGGCTACCAATTCCCCGACGAACACGGTGCGCTGGCGCTGACGCATGACACGCCCGGTATTCTGAGCATGGCGAACGCCGGACCAAACACCAACGGCTCACAGTTCTTCATCACCTTTGTGCCAACCCCCTGGCTGAACGGCGTACATGCCGTCTTTGGCAGGGTGCGCGGCAGCGCCATGGATGTCGTGCTGAATATTGAGCAGGGCGACCTGATCGAGTCCTTGACAATCGTTGAGCAGTAGCGCCTGTATTACGCTTATTGGGGCGGGTATGTGGCTGCTTGCCCGCCCCACTGGAACGCATTTCGCTGCCAAGCACACAGCAGCACACCCACAGCGTCAACCCGCAGCGCCCGCCTGCTGCGTCAGCCCATCATCCCGGCAGCGCGTTGAACAGCGCCAGCAGCCCAAACCCTGTGATAATCGTGCCGGAAAGGCGGTTGATCCACAGCATCCAGCGCCCGCCTGGTCTGAAGCGCTCGCGCAGCAGGCTCACCCCGCCGCTGAGCAGCAGCCACCATAGCGCCGAGCCGCAAAAAACGCCCAGCACCAGCACCACGCTGCCGCCGCTGGTGCTGACACCCGTTCCGGTAAAGATCGCCAGAAATGCCAGGATCGTCACGGGATTGGTGATTGTCAGGGCGAAGGTGGACAAGTACGCGCCCAGCAGCCCGCGCGCTTCGCGTGCCACCCCTGCGTTCTGGGCTGGCGGCGCGGCTGGCGGGGCAGAAGGCGGCGTGAGAAGTGTGCGCACGCCGAGATAGAGCAGGAATGCGCCGCCCAGCAGGCTGAGAAGTTGTTGACCACTGAGCAGAAAATCGGAGAGGGCGGTCAAGCCCAGCGCGGCAACCGCGCCATACGTGGCGTCGGCGCTGGCAGCACCTAACCCGGAGATAAAACCCGTAAGCTGCCCGTGGGCTAGGGTGCGGCGGATGCACAGCACGCCGATGGGACCCACCGGGGCGGCAATCGAAAACCCGAGGATGATTCCGTTAAGCAGAATGCCAAGGCTGAAGCAGGTCTGTCATTGTTTACTCCACTTGTGTTTAACCAAAAAACGTGAACAACAAACGCGCAAATACAGGAACACCACAAGGACACACGCTGGACTTGTGTCCCTGTGGCTGTCTAATGCGCAAGTTCCAGAGGTGCTGACGACTTCTACCAGCCGTGTTCCAAACGCGCGATCAGGCGTTCCGGCATGTCGTGTTTGCGCATGCGCCGCTGAACTTCTGCCACGTTATAGGGCACACGGCGATGCTCGAACACATTGGTCTCGACATCGAGAATGCCATAAGCGGCATCGGGATTGGCGTCACGCGGCTGCCCCACACTGCCGGGGTTGATGATCTGCCGGTGTCCGTTGAGATAACGTGGATGGCGGTAAGTGGGCGGCACCGGGCGGGTATCGCCGTTGTCGCTCATCAATTCGTAGATCACCGGCTGGTGCGTGTGCCCAACCAGGCAGTAGGGCGTCTCAAAATGCGGAAAATTCAGCGCAGCGATCAGCGGTTCAAGGATATATTCCCAGACGGGTTCGCGTGGGCTGCCATGCGCCAGTGTAAACTGGTCAATGACAAAGGTCGTGGGCAGATCTTCCAGATACTGCGTGTTTTCCGGCTTGAGGGTTTCCTGCGTCCACGTAACCGCTTTGCGAGCATCGGGATTGAACGTGCGGATGTCTAACCGCCCCAGCGCTGCCCAGTCATGATTACCTGCCAGGCACAGATGTGGCATCGTGCGCAGCAGTTCAACACATTCGTTGGGATCAGGACCATAGCCGACGACATCGCCCAGACACCAGACATATTCCCAATCGTTTTTGGCGTCTTGCAGCACAGTTTCAAAGGCGACAAGGTTGGCGTGAATATCAGAGATGATGAGGATGCGCATAGGTAATGACCTATTGATAATTGTTGCGACGTTGAATATAGTGCATGTTACCATGATTCGCAGTCAATGGCGAATAGAGGCTGCCGAATTCCGCATGAATTTCGTTAGTTTGCGGTTGGTGTTGTCAGGTTTTTGCTACGCCGCCTTAATGCTGCTGGGCGGCTGTTTTACGTCACTGGTGCCCACAGCAGCGCCCGATGCCGATGCAGCGCCGCTGCCTTCACCGGTGCTGGTCACGCTGCCGCCGGACAGCGCAACCGCGAGTCCCTATCCCTGGAGTGATGAAAACACCAGCATCAGCGGCATCTGTTTTGAAGCAGCGTTGGATGCCGCCGGGCGCGTCTTTGTGCTGCGCACGCCGGAGGAGCATATCCAGTTCTACAACCTGGCGGACAACAGCGGTCTGTGCGCCCGTCCTGTGCTGCGCCTGCCGTTCGAGTTCGGCGGCGGGCGTGTGCTGGCGGGGCTGTGGAGCGCGGGCAGCGGCTGCACAGCACGGCATGACGTGCTGGACTATAGCCGCGATGATGCCGCACGGCGTTTCAGCGTTACGCTGCGTTTTGTCACCGCAGGCGACTGCCCCTATGAACTGGTGCGCCCCTTCTGGATCGGGTTGAACGATGCAGCCGGGTACGAGGTGCAAATCACCGTGCAGTGAACATGTGCTACAGATTCAGACTCTCCACCCCGGCGCTGCGTCCTGTATCACGCGGGGGCGCGCTAAAGGCAAACTCAACGTAGGGATCGCTGCTTTCCGGCAGAACGCCCCATTCCAGAATGATGATTTCCGCGCTGAGGGCACGCAGTTTATTCAGGCGGTCATCCGTGCTGATGGTCACGGCGCGCGGGAAAACGGCGCTGAACGTGTTGTCATTGTGGGCATAAAGCTGCGTGACGCGCATGCCGCTCATATCCAGCAGCCGTTTGACCTGTGCCTTGCTGACCGGGGCAAAGCTCTGCGGCTGGTCGCCATCCTCTGCTGTGCTGTCATCGGCGCGCAGCAGCCCGCGCAGGGTTTGCGCCGCAACTTCAAACGCCCGCGCCACACCGCGCTGATACGCCGCCTTTTGCGCGTCGCCCACACGCAACTGCTGCCCCTGCCGCACCGCCTCGCGCGCCTGTTCGTCCCATTCGTCCGACAGCGCCAGCAGCGCTTGCAGCAGATTATCGTTGGGGTCGAGGCTGGTTGCCTGAATGCTGCTGGCAACCGAAGCATCCGTATGCATCAGGATCGCCTCAAGCAGCGCGCCGACCTGCCGGGCGCTGGCAATACGTTTGTCGCGGTCTTTTTCCAGCATCCGGCGGATCAGGTTGACCAGCGCGGGCGGGGCATCCGGCGCAAGCCGGGCGATGTCCGGCAGCGGTTCCATCAGAATCGAGGTGACGATTGCTGCCAGCGAGGTGCCCTGAAACGGCACAGTGCCGGTAATCATCTCGAACAACAGAATGCCAAAGGACCAGATGTCATCGCGGGAGTCGAGTTCTTCGCCCTTACATGACTCCGGGCTGAGATACATGCCCGTGCCGACCATTGAGCCACTCTGCGTCAGGCGCGTGCGGTCCCCGATGCGCGCGACGCCGAAATCAGTCAGGCGCGGGATGCCGTCTGCGCCCAGCAGCACGTTGTCCGGTTTGAGGTCACGGTGAATGATATTCAGCCGGTGGGCGCGGGTCAGGGCATCGCTCAGGTCGAGGGCGATTTGCAGCGCCTCCGGGATACCAATCCGGCGGTACTTTGCCAGCAGATCACGCAGCGATCCCCCCGGCACATATTCCATGATGATGTAGTAATTCTCTTCCTGACGCGCCGTACCCAGCAGCTTGACCACATTGGGATGATCCAGCCGCCGCAGGGTTTCGACCTCGCGCCGAAAGCGCTCCATCATATCCGGGTTGCTGCTGAGGATGTCATTCTTGAGTTGTTTTACGGCAACCGTCTGGCGGGTGCGGGTATCCATCGCACAATAGACCACCCCCATGCCCCCCTGACCAATCATATCGGCGGGAGTAAACACAAAACGGTTCGCAATGGTGATCTGCTGGCTGCTCATGCACTGTACCCTGCTGCCTGCTAAACGGTTGAGAGTCAGGCGAAACGGTGAATACGCCCGTTACAGGCGATTGTACCTGAAATTGCATTTGTGCGCGTGCCCAATACGGCTTCGGGCTGCTGCGCCGCGCTGACGCCTGGCGACGGCAAAAAGCGCAGTTTCAGCAATTCTGTCCAGCGGACGAACAAGGATCTATCCGTAAACCCGGACAAGGGGATTATACAATTCAAGAATTTAATCGAATAACGCTTTTCGCAGGATTGAAGCATGCTTCAACCCTACCGGCAACCTGATTATTTTCTTAGAGAGCATAATCCCCTTGTTCAGGAGATCGGTAGCGGATAGGCGCTAAGCAGTACCCGCATTTACGCCTCGTCCGGGTCGGTGACGACGATGCTGTCGCCCTCCATGCTGGCGATTACCGCGAGCGAGTGAATCGGCACATGTCCGTACCCGGATTTGTGCATCAGTTCGCGCCCGCCTTCAAAGGGCTTTTCGACAATTGCGCCCACGCCGACCAACGTGGATTTTGCGCTCTTGACCATGCGCGCCAGCGCCAGCAGCGTTTTGCCACTCGCCAGAAAGTCGTCGACAATCAGCACATGTTCGCCCGCGCGCAGGAACTCCGCCGACACCAGCAGGCTGACCTCTACCCCTTTGGTGTGGCTGGGCGCGTTTTCCAGATACACCGGACCGGACATAGTAATCGGTTTCATCTTGCGCGCATACACCACAGGCACATTCAGCGCCAGCCCGGTCATCAGCGCCGGGGCGATGCCGGAAATCTCCGCCGTTAAAATGCGATCCACTTGCACACCGGCAAACTTCTGCGCCAGCGCTTTGCCCATTTCCAGCATCAGTTCCGGGTACATCTGGTGGTTGAGGATGCTGTCAATCTTGAGGATGCCATCACCGAGATTTTGGCCTTCGGCGCGAATACGGTCAACCAGCGCTTTCATTTATTTCGCTTCTCCTGGAATGGGGGTGTTGGGAACAGCGGGGGTCTGCCCGCCGGCTTCTTCATACACATCGGCAAACAGCATCTCCACGCTGCCTGCCGGGAACAAGCCCAGCTTCGCCCCGGCAAGCTGTCCCTGATTGGAACGCAGCGAAGCCTCAAGCTGTTTATTGTCCTGATAATACACTTCAAGCACACGATAGTAGGGGCTGCTGCCGGTGGGGCTGCCATTGACACTGCTCACCTGGCGCCGCTGCACATGGGGCATCTGCTCGATCAATGCGAGGAAGGTGTTATACGCGCGTTCAAAGCGGGTGATGTCCGGTGGTGTCCGAAAGAGGATCATGAACTTGACCATGCGAATTGTATTCCTGCCCTGAATATAAAAAACGGGCGGTGTATCGCCCGGCAGCCATTATACCATTCTCAGAACAAGCATGAAGGGGCACAGCCTGCGCCCCACCGGACTCTACTTGTTATCGGCGGTCATACGCCCGATGATGATGCCGACCAGCAGCGCCAGCACCAGCATCCACCAGCGGTTACGCCGCATCACGCGCACAGCATCTTCGCCAATGGCTTCGAGGCTGTGGCTGTTGAGGTA
>DAOTWP010000045.1:0-3010 GCA_034435675.1 Anaerolineae bacterium | reverse complement strand
TCAACAGCACAGCGAGACATGTTCAATGCGTGCCACAACCGGTATTGATTTAGCCATTCCGTTCACCAACCCAATCACCAGAGAGACGTTTCGCTGCGTTCAGTCCGAGTCGGATAGCTTCTCGGTCGAATGGCAAGTACCGCCGCAGGCAGGTGTGTATCTGGAGCATGTTCATGCGCTTCAGGACGAAATCATCCGTGTCGAACAGGGTGAGGTGGTCATCATCATGAACGGACAGTCTCGCAGTGCAGCGGCAGGCGAGGTGGTTCGTGTACCCAAAGGGATACGTCATTACAACTACAACGCCGGAACCGACATGCTGGTGTGTGTACTGGAATATCAACCTGCGCTGGATCAACACCGCTTTTTCCAGTGTCTTGCCGGGCTGATGCAGGATGGCGAACTGGATGCAAAGGGGCAGGTCAGCATCCCTAAAATGCTGTACTTCGCCCGCCGGATGCGCTCCCGCGACCCGCTCCGTCCGGCGCGCATTCCCAACCCGATCTTCAAACTGCTGTTGCTGTTCTTTTTCGTCTATGGCTCTATCGCCGGATGGGAACGTCAGTATCAGCAACATACAGGAGAAACCAACGCATGAAAGCGCTGCTGCTGCGCCCGGTGTTTCACTTTGTCTGGCTGGCGCTGTTCCTGATTCTGATGGATAAACCTAGAAAGCATCCCTCAGACCGAGGTGACTTTTCCAGCCCGGCATCCCCCACACCAACGAACAACGCTGCTAAGGATGCGGTATGAGCCATTATTCCAACAAGGTTTGTGTGGTCACAGGTGCGGCATCCGGTATCGGTAAAGCGGTGTCTCTGGCACTGGGCAGGCAGGGCGCACAGGTCATTGCGGTGGATGTCAATCTGCCCGGCGCAGAAGCCACCCGAAACGCGATCCAACAGACAGGGGGACAGGCTGAGGCTCATGCCGTTGATATTGCCGCAGCAGAGCAGGTCAGTACGCTCTTTGAGGTAACTTATCAAGCATATGGCAGGGTTGACTTTGCCTTCAATATCGCAGGCGTGGGGCTGTTGGGCGAAGTGCGCGACCTCCGCCTGGAACACTGGCAGCGGTTGGTGGAGGTCAACATCATGGGCACGGTGCATTGTGTCCATGCGGCTTATCAGCTTATGCTGCGCCAAAAACACGGGCATATCGTCAATATGGCCTCTCTGGCAGGGTTGGTCGGCTACCCGACCATGACCCCTTACGCGATGACCAAAAGCGCCATTGTTGGGCTGTCCCAATCACTGCGGCATGAGGCTGCCGGCGCTGGCATTCAGGTCAGCGTTGTCTGTCCGGGCTTCATTCAATCCGCAATCTATACCGCTTCGCCGGCAATCCATGTAGATGGGTCCGCCGTCTGGCAGCGTCTCCCTTTTAAATTGATGAACGCGGATCACGCGGCTGAACAGATTTTGCGCGGTGTTGAGCGCAATCGAGGCATGATGATCTTTCCGGCGTATGGACGGCTGTTATGGGGATTGTACCGTTTGAGTCCGGCGCTGATGCGGTTGACCGCCAGCAAGACTCTCCACGATTTTCGTCAGTTGCGTTCACATTGAACCCCAGTTTCTCACTTGATTCCATGAAAGGAAAATCCATGAAAGCGTTTCTTCGTATTCAAACCATGGCGCTGCTTCTCTGCGCCATTCTGCTTGCTGCACCGGCGCTGGCACAGGACATGCCGCCGCTGCCCGGTGAATTGGTCATCGGCGATTTAGCAGCGCCTCGCGGTATCGCCTTTGATGCGGATGGCAATCTGATCGTGGCAGTTGCTGGCAGCGGCGGTGAACAAGAACTTATGGCGGTTGGTCCTGAAGGCGAGCAAACATTTAAGGTAGGGTTATCGGGACAGATCATTTCGGTTAGCCCTGATGGAGTAAGCCAACCACTTTTGAACGGGCTGCCCAGCTATGCTGGTGCGATGGAAACAACAGGGGCGTATCGTGCCATTCCGCATGAAGACGCGCTGTGGGTGCTGAACAGCACCAGCGGACCCTTTTCACCGTTTGGCAACACCATTATTGAGATGGACCTGACCACCGGGTTTCCTCGTCGTATCATCAATCCCGGACAGTTTGAAGCACTCAATAACCCGGATGGCAACGAGATTGACAGCAATGTCGCGGACATTGCATGGCTGGCAGATAGCACGCTGGTGATTGTGGACGCAGGGGCGAACGCGCTGCTGCGCTGGACGGAAGCCGAAGGCTTATCCGTCATCACCGCGTGGCCGGAGAACTCTGTTCCTACCTCGATAGAGATTGCCGAAAACGGCGACTTCTATATTGGCTTCCTAGGTGCGGGGATTGCGCCGGGCGCAGGCAAAATTGAACACTGGTCGAATGGCGAATTGGTCGAAACGTTCGGCGGCTTAACCGGAGTAACCGATATTCTGCTGGATGGTGCGACATTATATGCCGTGCAGTTGTTCCTATTCACGGAACAGGGTCCCGGTCCGGGCAGCGTGGTGATGGTCAATACCGATGGCATTACGCCCGTCGCTGAAGGATTGGTGACACCCTTTGCCCTGGCAAAAGGTCCTGACGGTGGGCTGTATGTCAGTTTTGGCACCATCGCCTTTGCTCCGGGTATGACCGGCGGCGTTGTGAAATTAGCCCGCTAAGGCTGTGCGCCGTCAACAGGTTGGGATGAACATTGAACATGTTTATCCCGCCAGCTATTGGAGGTGTCAGATGCGAAACCTTGCAGCCTGCGTAATCGTGGGGGTCTTTTTGGTCGGATGTACATCGCAGATGCGTGTTCCGGCGCTGGCGGCTGTCGCATCAGGGCAGGAAACCACCACCGGGAATCCAGAACGCGGCAACCAGCTGTTCCGAGAAGGCATCCATGAGGCTCCTCCCTGCGTCTCATGTCATCAGACGGTTGAGGGCGGTGGGTTTAGCCTTGGGCCGAATCTGGCTGGCATTGCCAACCGTGCCACAACACGCACTTCCGCGATGACTGTCGAGGACTATCTGCGTGCCAGCATTCTTGAACCCGG
>DAOTWP010000044.1:0-9698 GCA_034435675.1 Anaerolineae bacterium | reverse complement strand
ATCGGCAGGAACCTTTCAAACCTGTTCCAGGACCCCGCTGCGCTGGCACGGCTACTGGCAAGCGGCAGTGGACTCAACGATCCGTTCAATCTGCTCGGTCCGCTGCTGCTGCTGACTGGCGCGGCGCTGCTCTGGATGCGGTTGTTCCCGCTGCTCATGCGCCTGGTCGGCGGGCTGCTCACCCCGCTGAACGGGCTTACCGTGCGACTGGCGCTGTGGAATGTCGAGCGCGAACCGGGACACTACGGGCAGCTTGTGGTGCTGCTGGTCGGCACACTCGCCCTCGGCACTGCCTCGCTGACCCTCACTGCCACCCGTGACGCCGGGGCGATAACAGCGGCACGCCAGGAAACCGGCGGCGACCTGCGACTGCTACTTGACCCGTATGTTCCGGAACGCGCCGATTGGTCTGCCCTGCCCGATTCGCAGGGTGGGGCTGCGGTGCTCATAGCGGATGCCAATGTCATCCCGCCCAACCCACCCACCGCGTTGATCGGCATTGACCCGGTAGCCTTCAGCACCGTGTTCCCGGTCTATGCCAGCGCTGCCGCACCCCTGCTGGATGCCCCCACCGCTGTCCTGCCCGGTCTGGCGCTGCCGGAAGATACGGTCAGCCTGGCGCTGGATGTGCTGCAAGCAGACATGCCGGACAGTGAACCCGGCGGTGTGCGTGTCGCTGTCGAACTGCTGGATACGAATGGCGTGCGCGGCACACTGCTGCTCGAAGCGCCAACCGCCGCGCCTTTAGGACAGTTCGTCACATACAGCGCCACGCTGACCCGGCAGGTCGGGCGCGCGCCCTGGCGCATTGTCGGGCTGCGCTTCATTAAAACCGAACTGCTTACCCAAAACCCGGAACGCATCGAAAACCAGCTCTATCTGGATAACCTTGTGGCGCTAACGGCAGACAGCGCGGCAACTGTAATCCTCGATTTCGAGCCGGACAGCCTGCCCATGTGGTTGTGGACCCGCGACTCAAACCAGATGGTCGAGCTGGCGAACCTGGCAAATGACACTGAAAGTGTCACCCAGGGCGCAAACAGCCTGCGCGTACTACTGCGCTTCGTCTCGCGCGCGAACAGTTTTCTTGAGCCGGTACTCCAGCTCATGCCGGTACAGGCGCAGCCAATCCCGGCGGTGATTTCAAGCGCCTTCGCCCGCACCTATGGCGCACGCAGCGGACTGCGCCGCGACCTGCGCGTTGGGGACAGCGTCACCAGCACCCTACAAATGCCTTTTGGTATCTCGACACCGGTTACCGATGTGCGGCTTGACTACCAGGTTGTCGCGGTAGTGGACAGCTTCCCCACGATGGTCACCGGGCAGGAGTTCCTGGTCACAACGGTTGACCACCTGCGCCGGGCGCTGAACGCCTATACCCGCCAGAGCAATTATTACGACATCAATCAGGTCTGGCTCAACCTCAACACCCTCGAACCGGACACCAACCAGCGCGCAACCGTCGCCGCGCTGCCCGGCATTACACAGGCGACCTTCGCGTGGGATCGCTATCAGCAGATTCAACGCGAACCACTGCCCAATGCCCTCACCGGCATACTGTTTGCCAGCTTCTGGGTTTCGCTCAGCCTCAGCCTGCTCGACTTCGCCTTCTATATGGCAGTGACCACCCGCCGCCGCGCCGTCTCGTTTGCGGTGCTGCGCTCCATCGGCTGGGATGCGGGCAAAATCTGGGGGCTTCTGACCGTAGAACAGGCGGCTTTTATCACCCCTGCGCTGTTCGTCGGTGTCACGCTGGGCACGCTGCTGGCGTATCTGATTCTGCCCTTCCTCGGCTTGATTGGCGCCAGCACGCTGCAAGTGCCTGTAATGGGCGTACTCGGCTTGCTGCTCATCCTGATTGCTTCCTTCACGCTGCTGCTCAGCATCACTGCACATGTGCTGCGCCGCGCCAGCCTGAACCGGATTTTGCGGCTGGAATAGGTCAAAGGATCACCGTATGTCGTTTATTGAATGCGAAAATCTGGTCAAAATCTATAAAATCGCAGATCTGGAAGTCGTCGCTCTGCAAGGACTCGAACTTGAAGTCAATGCAGGCGAAATGATCGCCCTGGTCGGACCTTCGGGGTCGGGCAAATCCACGTTGATGAACATCCTCGGCGGGCTGGACACACCATCGGCAGGCAAGGTGAGTGTAGGCGAACAAAGTCTGCTCAAGCTGACCCGCCGCCAGCAGGTGCGCTACCGTCGCCAGCGAGTCGGTTTCGTCTGGCAGCAAACGGCGCGCAACCTGCTCAGCTACCTGACGGCGCTGGAAAATGTTGAGATGCCGATGGCATTTGCCGGGGTACGCCCGCGTGAACGCCGTGAGCGCGCCAGGCAACTGCTGGCACAGGTCAACCTTGTAGACCGCGCCAACCACCGCCCGGACCGTCTCAGCGGGGGCGAACAGCAGCGTGTTGCGCTGGCGGTGGCAATGGCAAACCTGCCGCAGCTGCTGCTGGCAGACGAACCCACCGGAGAAGTGGACAGCGAATCGGCGAACCAGATTTTTGACACCCTGCGCCTGCTTAACCGGGAATACGGGGTAACGATCATCATTGTGACGCACGACTTCAACGTCTCCGCGCGCGTGGATCGCGTCATTGGCATGCGCGACGGACGTGCCAGCATTGAGGTACTGCGCCAGCGCGACGCCGCCGGGGTCGCCCTCAGCGAAGAGGAATTCGCCGTTTTGGATCGCGCCGGGCGGCTGCAACTGCCCAAAGCCTATCTCGAAACACTGGAAATGCGTAACCGCGTGCGGCTGCGGCTGGAAACTGACCATATCGGCATTTACCCGGATCGCAACCCGCAGACTGCCGGCAGCATCAACAGCGAAAATGGAAAGGATGCAGACCAGTGACAACCCCACTCATCCGCACAACACACCTGCACCGCACCTACCATGTCGGTACGGAGGAGGTCCACGCCGTACAGGATGTCAGCGTAGAGATTCAGCCCAACATTATGACTGCCATCGTGGGGCGCAGTGGGGCGGGCAAAACCACCCTGATGAACCTGATGGCCGGACTGGATACGCCCACTAGCGGCACCGTCTACATTGAGGGTCAGGACATCTTCGCCCTGAACGAAACGCAGCGCATCGCCCTGCGACGCGAAAAAATCGGCTTCGTCTTCCAAAGTTTTGGGCTGCTGCCGCTGCTCAGCGCCGCTGAAAACGTGGGCGTCCCCCTGCGCATGCGCAGCGCGCCACGCCGTGACCGTGAAAGTCGTGTGCTGGAAGCGCTGGAATGGGTCGGGTTGCGCGAACGCGCCAACCATCGCCCTTACGAACTCAGCGGTGGCGAGCAGCAGCGCGTAGCGCTGGCGCGCGCACTGGTCGCGCGTCCCCATATCATCCTCGCCGACGAACCTACCGGGCAGCTTGACAGCCAGACCGGACGCCGCGTGATCTCGATTATGCGCAGTCTCGTTGAGCAGCACAGCATCACGATGGTGCTGATAACGCATGATCCGGTAGTCATGGAAGCTGCCGATATCATCCACGAAATGCTCGACGGCAAGGTGATTGATACCCGCACGGCTCCTGCGCGTGTCATGACCTCGACGTAAGTCGCTGGTGCAGCGTTGGCAGTACCGCGATACCGTACTCGGCGGACAGAACGGTGACTCCGGCATACGTGGAACCGCCTTTCAGGATGCTCATTTGGGTTTTCGCCGGTCCGCACTTTCGCCTGGCAGCATACCCGTGTAACGCGCACGCGGGCGAATCATCTTTTCCTGTGCATACTGCTCCAGTGCATGCCCGATCCAGCCGATGCTGCGCCCGATGGCAAACAGCGCCAGCGCCCCCCCAGGCGGCAGGTTCAGCGCACTGCTCAGCACCGCCAGCCCCAGATCAATAGTCGGTTGTTTGCCCGGCAGCATGCCCACCTGCTGCGCAAGTGCCTGCGCTGTCTTTACGGTGGGCGCGTCAGGATACGCCGCCGCCGCCAGTTCCAGCAGCAGCCTGCCGCGCGGGTCGCCATCAGGATACAGCGGATGCCCAAACCCCGGCAGCGCTTCACCGCGCTTTAACCGTTCCGCCAGCACTCCGCGCACTCCGTCCGGTGAGCCTGCTTCCCGCAGCAGCGCCGCAACACGTTCAACATGCCCGCCATGTTTCACACCCTGCAATGCCGCCAGCCCGGCGCTGACCACGTGATACAGTGTCGCCCCACCCGATGCCACCACCCGTGCCGTAAACGATGAGACGTTCAGTTCATGGTCGGCGCACAAAATCAGCGCCGCATTCAGCAATCGCCCCGCCTCTGCCCCGCCCCCACCCCACGCAGCAGTCAGCGTTTCCAACAGGCGCTGTTTGCCGCTATCGTCCTTTGCCGCGGTATTTACCAACAGACGCACAATACGCGCGCCGGTCTGTACCAGCGCCTCTGGACGCAGGTCATACGCGGCGAGATCGTCTGCGCCCGCCAGCGGCAGCAGCACACCAAACCGTTCAACCGGGTTTGCGTCGGACATCAACGCCTGAATCATCTTGAGCCGACCCGACAGTTGAACCTGCTCGTGATCAAACACCTGCCGGGCTGTGCTGCCTTCCCCTGTCCACAGCAGCAGCGCTACCTGTTCAATCCGCGCTTCCCCTGCCAGCCGCAGCACATCATGCCCGCGATAATATAAACGTCCGTTGTCAATCAGCGTAATCTTACTTTCCAGCACCGGCAGCCCATAATGCAGTCCCGATGCAGCCGCGCTTTCAGGGTTGCGCCGCCCTGCCTTGCGCTTGCTCAGGCGCTGCACGTCTTCCGCATAGTAGCGGTGGGTGCGTTTGTCGTCGCCCGTATCTTCCGAGCGTATCAGCCCGCGGCTGACATATGAATACAGCGTCCCTAGGTTGATGCCCAGCATGTCCGCGGCTTGCTGAGCCGTCAGGTAGCGCGGATTACTCATTGATAATTACCCCTTGCCGGTCAATTATATTGATTTTGCAATCAAGATTGACAACATATTTTGAGTTCATCTATATTGATTGTAGCTATCAACCTATTCTGGGCAATCAGGAAATCACGCCGCGCGGCACTGCACTTCCTCTCCGCCCCAACTATTACACAGGAGCATCCTATGATTACGGCTGTACCGGCGTTTACGCCCGGTCTGGAAGGTATTGTCGCGGCACAAACCCGCCTGAGTCACGTAGACGGGCAGCAGGGCAAGCTCATCATCGCCGGCTTCGCGTTGGAAGACATCGCGCCCTATGCCACGTTTGAAGAAATGGTCTATCTGCTGTGGCAGATGGCGCTGCCCACCCGCAGCCAGCTTGACCACCTGCGCGCTGAATTGACTGCCAGGCGCACCCTATCCGCTGCAACGCTGGCACTGCTAGAGCAGGCAGCACAGCAGCGCATTCAACCGATTGACGCGCTGCGCATGGGCATTGATACGCTCAGCGTCGGTGCGGCAGGCAGCCATGCCGACGATGCCCTGCTGCTGCTGGCGGCAGCGCCGGTGATTGTCGCGGCGTACTGGCGCCTGCTTAACGGACAAACACCGCTTGCCCCGCGTGACGACCTGCACCACGCGGCAAATTACCTGTATATGCTCTTCGGCGAAACACCGACCACCAACCAGACCCGCGCTCTGGAAACTTACCTCAACACGGTCTGCGATCACGGGCTGAACGCTTCTACCTTCACCGCGCGGGTGATTATTTCGACCAATTCGGACATGATTTCGGCAGTGGTCGGCGCGCTGGGGGCGCTCAAGGGACCAGCACATGGCGGCGCACCCGGTCCGGCGCTGGATACTGTGTTTGAGATCGGCAAACCGGAGAATGCCGAGGCAGTGCTGCGCGCCAAACTGGAACGCGGCGAGCGGTTGATGGGTTTCGGACACCGCGTCTACAGAGTCCGTGATCCGCGTGCCGATGTGCTGCTGGCGGAAGCAGAGCGCCTGTTTGCCGGTCACGATCCCGAAGGCGTCTATGCGCTGGCAAAACATGTCGAGCAGGCAGCACTGAACATGCTGGAAGCGCACAGACCGGGGCGCAGCCTGCAAACCAATGTCGAGTTTTATACGGCGCTGGTGCTGCATGGGCTGCACCTGCCCACCGCGCTGTTCACACCCACCTTTGCCATTGGGCGCACCGCGGGGTGGACAGCACACTGCCTGGAGCAGGCGGCGGCAAACCGCCTGATCCGCCCTGCCTCCACCTATACTGGCGAAACAGGGCTGCGCTGGGTTCCGGTTGAACAGCGCGGCGTATAGGCGGCGGACCAACACAGACATCGGGCAGTTAACGCTTTAGCAGAGGGCATGCGCCGGCATGCCCTTTTTGCCATCTGCTGCTGGACGGCGGACAGATGAGCGCCCCATGAACGTTCACGCAGATAGCATCAACCTGCCCCCTCATTTTTAGGGGTTTGTGGTTTCATAATCTTCGTTACAAATGTTATAGTTCCAGCGTCATCAGATGCTTGAAGCAAACCCAATATCCTGAGACAGTCTTACGACCTGTGAACACACGCCGAGTTACTGCCACCTTGTCCGCAGTATCCGGCACACTTGTAGGAGCGCATGTGAGCGAAACTATTGTCAAAGAACCCCCCGTACAGCCAGACGGTTCAACAAAACAGCCGCAGGTATGGCATCTGCTAACCACCGAGGCTGCGGCGCAGGCACTTCAAACCACGCCCGAACAGGGCATCAGCAGCGCCGAGGCACAGGCACGCCTTGCCCGCTATGGCGCGAACGAATTGGTCGAACGCGGCATTAAGTCACCCATTGCAATCCTGATTGAGCAACTCAAGAATCCGCTGGTGCTGCTGCTGATCTTCGCGGCAGTGATTTCCGCGTTTCTGGGCAAAACCACCGAAATGATCGCCATCCTCTCCATCGTCGTGCTCAACGCCATTCTGGGCGTGGTGCAGGAATACCGCGCCGAACAGGCAATGGCAGCGCTGAAAAAGATGGCTGCACCGCTGGTGCGCGTGCGGCGCGATGGCAGGGTGCAGGATGTCGAGGCGCGCAGCATTGTGCCGGGTGACATTGTTTTGCTGGAAGCAGGCAGCATTGCCCCTGCGGACGCGCGCATCATTGAAGCGGCAAACCTGCGCGTGCAGGAAGCGTCGCTCACAGGTGAATCGCAGCCAGTGGACAAAAACACAGACGTACTGCACGACAAGGACGCCCCACTGGGCGACCGGTACAATATGCTGTTCATGGGCACTTCAGTCACCTACGGGCGCGGCGTTGCGCTGGTGGTTGAAACAGGCATGCAAACGCAGCTAGGGCGTATTGCTGAATTGATCCAGTCGGTCGAAAACGACAAAACCCCCTTACAGCGGCGTATGGACGAATTGGGCAAAGTGCTGCTGATCGCCGCGCTGGTGGTCATGGTGATCGCCTTCATCATTGGCTTTGTCACCGCGCCGAGTGGGCAAACGGTTGAGCAGATTATCAACCATGTGCTGCTCAACGCCGTCGCGATTGCCGTTGCCGTCGTGCCTGAAGGCTTGCCCGCCGTGGTGACGATTGCGCTGGCGCTGGGCGCACAACGTATGCTGCGCCGCCGCGCGCTGATCCGCAAGCTGCCCGCGGTGGAAACCCTCGGCTCAGTCACGGTGATTTGCTCGGACAAAACCGGCACGCTGACCGAAAACCGCATGACGGTAATGGTGGTCGATGTTGCCGGGCACCAGATGGAAATGGACGACATCGCCGAAGAAGGCATTCCGACGCTGGTCAGCCAGAATGGGCGCGGACTGGCTTCGCGCAGTGCGGCACAGGCGATTTTGCTGGCAGGCAGCGCACTGTGCAACGACGCCGTGCTGGAAGAAGACCACGAACACCCAGGGCGTTATACCGCTGTTGGCGACCCCACCGAAGGCGCGATGGTCGTTGCAGCGGCACGATATGGGCTGCTCAAATACAAGCTGGATCGCGCTTTCAAGCGCGTCGGCGAAGTGCCGTTCGACTCGGATCGCAAGCGCATGACCACCGTCCACAGCTTCAACCGCGAAGAAGTGCGCAGCGAAGACAAAAAACGGCTGGCAGAAATCCTGCAAATCTCCGACGATGCCAGTATCGCCTTCACCAAAGGCGCTGTGGATAGCCTGCTGGATGTCAGCACGCATGTGTGGGTTGAAGGCACAGTAGTCCCACTGACCGCAGAATTACGCGCACGGGTTGAAGATGCCAATAACCAGATGGCACAAAACGGGCTGCGCGTGTTGGGGCTGGCGTATCGTTATCTGACCGACCTGCCGCAGAAATGGCTGCCAGCAACGGTAGAGCATGATCTCGTTTTCGTCGGCATGACCGGCATCATTGACCCGCCGCGTCCCGAAGTGAAAGAGGCAGTGCGCGTCGCCCGGCAGGCAGGCATCCGTCCGGTGATGATTACGGGCGACCACCCGCTGACCGCCGCCGCCATCGCGCAGGAACTGGGCATTGCCAGCAGCAGCGATCGCGTGCTGACCGGGCGTGAACTGAGCCAGATGACCACGCAGCAGTTGGAGGCGGAGGTCGAAGCGGTCTCAATCTATGCGCGGGTTTCGCCGGAGCACAAGCTGAATATTGTCGAGGCGCTGCAAAAACGCGGGCATATCACCGCCATGACCGGTGACGGCGTGAATGATGCCCCGGCGCTGAAACGCAGCAATATCGGCGTGGCGATGGGCATTACCGGGACGGCGGTGTCCAAAGAAGCGTCGGATATGGTCATCCTGGATGACAACTTCGCCACTGTCGTCAGCGCGGTAGAAGAAGGACGCACAATCTACGATAACGTGCGGCGCTTTATCAAGTACCTGCTTGCCAGCAACACCGGGGAACTGTTCGTGCTGCTGGCGACCCAGCTCGTCACACTCAGCGCCGCCGGAGTGAGCTACGCAATGTCGTTACCGCTGACTACGCTGCAAATCCTGTGGATGAACCTGATCACCGACGGCATCCCGGCGCTGGCGCTGGGTGTGGAAGGCAAAGAAAAAGGTGCGATGAACCGCCCGCCGTATGCGCCTAACGAGAGCCTGTTCGGGCGCGGCATGGGGCGGCACATTGTGATGGTTGGTTTGCTGATGGGCATCAGCGGGCTGCTGCTGGGTGTGTGGGCATTTGGCAACCACATCAACGGCATAGCCACCTACGAAAGCAACACCTGGAATACGATGGTGTTCTTCTTCCTGACTGTCGCGCAGATGGGGCACGCGCTGGGGTTGCGTTCGCACCGCGAGTCGCTGTTCCGCCTGAACTTCTTCAGCAACCGCCTGCTGCTGGGTGCAGTGGTCGTCACCATTACACTGCAACTGCTGGCGGTCTATCTGCCGTTCTTTAACAACCTGTTCAACACCACCCCACTGACGCTGGAACAACTGCTTATCTGTCTGGTGCTGAGCACGATTGTATTCTGGGGTGTGGAGTTGGAGAAGCTGCTGATTCGCCGGGGTGTGCTCACGTAGCGCGCGTCACCAGCGCCGCGCTGCAACCAGCCGCCATCGTTTGCAGGGGCACGGAACATCTGCCCTGCCCCTGCGGGTTATGTGTGAGACAACATATCAGAACAGACTCTGTGAGATAGACCTATGATTCGTAACGACGAAGACCTGCGGTACCTGGAACGCCGCAACCGCCGTGAGCAGTTCAAGATGCAGCAAAGACAGGCATGGTTCGCCGTAGACGATGACGACGAAGCCGAGAGCCTTAGCAGCAAGGACCAGATTGTTTCGCGCAAGGTCAACGGC
>DAOTWP010000043.1:0-1652 GCA_034435675.1 Anaerolineae bacterium | reverse complement strand
GATGCAGCACGGTCAACGAGTCATAGCGGAACAGATAGGCGACATTCCAGCGCACCTGATCTTCCCCGATGTAGTGCATGGCAATGCCGGAAATAAACAGATCGCCAATTTCGTATTCGCCGGGGCCAGTCACCGTCAGCACAGAACCTTTGATCTCGTCCGCCGCGCCGTGCCCTGGTTCATTGTGGCTGATGCTGACCACATCCCCTTTGAGCTTGAGCGGTGGAAGACCGATGGATTCTGAATAAGGATCGGTGATAATTGTGGGGCGGTTGCGCTCGGTAATCCGAAAGCAGCTGTGCCCGTACCAGGTAATATCCAACGACAAATTCTCTTTCTGATTCTTTGTGCGTTATCCTGTCTATTATAGCGGATTGGGAGGGCACAGGAAAGCGTCATCATGGGAATTAGCGATCAGTTCGAAGCCGGGCTGAACCCTTACTGGCGGGTGACGGTGGTTGGGCGCGGGGTGGTCAGGGTCGAATCCGGCGGGCTGAATCTGCGGACGGACATCACCCCGGCGGGCGTATACAGCGACGCGCAGATCAGCGACTATCAGACGGCGGACTTCCGCTGGCGGCCCCCGCTGCGCCTGACGGTGACGGCCTGTGCATCCCCCGGCGCGGATCAACTGCGGGGCACGGCCGGCTTCGGGTTCTGGAATCAGCCGTTTATGCCGGGGCAGGCCCGTTTGCGTCTGCCACAGGCAATCTGGTTTTTCTTTGGCTCACCGCCTAACAACATGGCGCTGGCGCGGGGTGTACCCGGCTTCGGCTGGAAAGCTGCGACGATCAACGCGAGGCGCTGGCAGTTCCTGGCTCTGGCTCCGGCTGCGCCAGTGGGCGTGCTGCTGATGCGTATCCCGGCGCTCTACCGGCGGCTGTGGCCGATTGGGCAGCAGGCGCTGGGAGTCAGCGAGTTTCTGCTGGACAGCGCGCTGCTGGCCGAAACGCACACCTACACACTTGACTGGCGCAAGGATGGGGCGACATTCTCAGTCGATGGACAGGCGCTGCATGAAGCGCTCACCGCGCCGCGCGGTCCGCTGGGTTTCGTCGCGTGGATCGACAACCAGTATGCGGTAGTCACGCCGCAGGGCCGGCTCAGGTTTGGGGTCGTGCCGCTGGATGCGCCGCAGCGTTTGCGGCTGGAGGGTGTCACGATTGAGACGGGGTGAATCCGGTTGGGATCGAGGCAGCCCGTCAGATGGTCCTTAGCGATCCAGTCTTCCGGCAGCCTTCAGTACAGCCAGCGCTTCGGCGGTCACAAACGGGTTCATCCGCTGACTGCTGATGCCGCCCCAATCGACCAGCGAACGCCCGCTGACTGCCCGTGTCGTCACCTGATAATACTTCTGCTCTGCCGGGAACCCGCCACCCGGCAGACGCTTCGATGCCAGCAGGTCAAGCGCCGCGTCACAGCGTTCATCCCGAATAAACCCCGCTTCGGCCAGCACCTTCAGCCCAAAGAGAATATCGTAATGCCAGTAGCAGGGATAATGCAGGTCGATGAAATGCTGGTCCATCACCTGCCCATCGCGCAGGCGTTTGAACAGGTGGCGTTTCAGGAAGATTTCGGCAGCCTGTTCGACAGCGATCTGAACGCGCGCGCGGCCCGTCTGCCGGGCGTAAAGCGCCAGCCCGCGCAGGGGG
>DAOTWP010000042.1:0-22233 GCA_034435675.1 Anaerolineae bacterium | reverse complement strand
GTGTCACAGACTTCTGAATCCCGCCCCCGCTGGCAGCGCCGTATCCTGCTGCTCTGCCTGGCGCTGGTCTGCGCGGCAGTGCTGTTCAACGCGGCATACTGGGTCTTCTACCGCGATGACGCCGTGCTCTACAGCTACATGGCGCGCAATGTCTGGCGCTCCGGCGCGCTGCTGCCGCTGAACGGCGTGCAGACCCTTCAGGAAGGCTACCCGCCGCTGGTCGTGCTGCTCAACGCCTATATTGTCATCCTCTCCGGCTGGCCCAACGACTACCTTGCCGGCGCGGCGCTGGCGCTTTTGGCGCTGGGCTGCCTGCCGGTTGGCTACACATTTGGCGCGGCGCTCTATGGACGCGGCGCGGGGTGGCTGGCGGCGCTGCTGCTGGCGCTGACGCCCACATTTGCGACCTGGGCATCCAGCGGCTATACCGAACTGCCGACCGCCTTTTTCCTGTCGCTGGCGGCGCTGTTCCTCTGGCGGTTGGCACACAAGCCGCAGGCGGATGACGCGCTGCTGGCGGGGCTTTTGCTGGGCGGTGCGCTGTGGACCAAAAACGCCGCGCTGGTCTTCGTGCCGCTGGTGGGGCTGTGGCTGCTGTGGCAGCGGCACCTGCGCTGGCAGCACCTGCTGCTCTGCGCGCTGGGCGGCGCGCTGGTCGCCGCTCCCTGGTATCTGCGCAATTTGCTCAATGCTGCGCCGCTGGTGCCCCCCACCGCCTGGACCGACCAGGCACAGCGCGGACTCGACACGCTGCTGGTGTTCGTCAGCCGCCCGGCGACCTACAGCATCACCGGTGTGCTGCTGCTGCTCGGCATCGGTTGGGCGCTGCGGCGTGCCCTGCGGAACGGCAGCGCCGAACGCCTGCTGCTGCTGCTCGCGCTGCCCTACTGCGCCGTCTGGTGGTGGTCGGTCAGCTATGACCCGCGCTTCCTGCTGCTCGTCCTGCCGCTGCTCAGCATTCCGGCGGCGGGGGCGGCGTTGTGGGTCTGGCAGCGCCTGCCGGGCGGGCGCGTGCGGCTGCTGCCCGCGCTGCTGGGCGGCGCACTGCTGCTGGCGCTGCTCGTTGCGTGGAACAGCGTGGACTTCAAGACAGCGATTTTGCAAAACCCGCTGATGAGCCACGAGGTCAAATTCCGCTATGTCGTGCTGGGCGAACCGCCTCCCTCGCCTTGAGTGCAGCTTGTCCCCTGCCCTTGCCCTACGCACGCCGTCTGGTTATCGTCAGGTAAACGCAACTATGCCAGCGGAGTCGTTCTGCTACAATAGAACCACACGTTGGGCTTTTGCCGGAGTCGCCTCTCCATGTCTGATGAACGCGAATTAAACTCACTGCCGGACCTTGAACCGGAGACCCAACCGTATGCCACGGATCCGGAACGGCAGCGCGCGGAGGAGGAGTACATCCGCCACCTGCACGCGCAGGACAAACCGCTGGATCGTGAAGGGGACGGCGTGGCAGCGGATGACGATGTTCCATTTCACCTGCCGCATGTGGATGAACCGGGCGCAACCCAGCCGCGCGGCGCTGCCCGCAGCACAGCAGAGCAGGATGATACCGACGAAATTGACGCCGAGGCAATCGCGCGGGCAGAAGCAGCAGAGCGCGCCCGCGCAGCAGAAGAGCAGGAACGCAGTGCGCACAGTCTGCCTACTGTGGGCATTCCCAGAGTGCCCGATTTTCTCGACCCGCAGCGCACGCTGGCGGGCAGCGGCGGCATGGACCCCAACCCGGATTTCACCGTGCCACACACCACCGACTATACTCAGCCTGCCGCCGCGCAGCAGTATACCCAGCCCACCCCGGCGCAGCGCCCGCCTGCCGTGACCGTCGCGCATCCTGCCGTGCAGCTTCCCGCGCAGCAGCCGAGCGTGCCCGCGCCTGTGCCCGCCGACCAGCAGCGCTACCAGCGCCCCACCGGGATGGCGGCAAACGTGCCCGCCGTGCCGCCTATGCCCCCGCAGCAGGGTGTGCTGCCACAGCGCCGCCCCGGCAGCACACGCCGCCGCCGCCGCATGCCTGGCTGTGTGCTGGTCTTTCTGGTAATGACGCTGTCTTTTTGCGGCGGCTCGACCCTGCTGGGGCTGGTCTTTGGCGTGGTCGCTTACGCCGAAGTTGGCGATATGGTCGAGGAAGCGGAAGAACGCCTCGCGCAGTATCGCAACTTCCAGAGCACCTTCTATTATGATCGCAACGGCGTGCCACTGTTCGAGTCGTTTGACGAAGGGCGGCGCGTGAATGTGCCCTTCGCGCAGTTCCCACAGGTGCTGATTGATGCCACCATTGCCACCGAGGACGACTCGTTCTGGACGAATCCCGGCATTGATCCTGCATCCACCATTCGCGGGTTCCTGGGTTTTACCGGGCTGATTGACGACGCCGGCGGCGGCAGCAGCATCACACAGCAGCTTGTGCGTAACGTGCTGTTTGACTTCGAGTACCGCGCCGAACGCAGCGTGCAGCGCAAATTCGAGGAAATCATGCTGGCACTGGCGCTGACCCAGCGCATGACCAAGCAGGAAATCCTCGAAATGTACCTGAACGAAATCTACTATGGCAACATGGCTTATGGCGCGCAGGCAGCGGCGCAGGTTTACTTCGGCAAGGATGTCGGCGACCTGACGCTGGGCGAAGCGGCGTTCCTTGCCGGGCTGCCCGCCGACCCCGCCAACCTCGACCCATTCGACCCCGATCCCGCAACGCAGAACTATGTGTTCCAGCGCTGGAATATCGTGCTGAACGCGATGGTCACGTTCGGCTACATTACGCCGCAGGAACGCGACACCGCGCTGGCAGCAGGGCTGACCTTCCGCCCGCAGGATATTTCGCTGCGCGCGCCGCACTTCACCGTGTACGCGCAGGACGAAACCGAGCGCATCCTGCTTGACCTGGGCTATCCGCTGGAGTACATCGCGTCGGGCGGTTATGCGGTCTACACCACGGTAGATGTGCGCATCAACGAAATGGCGCAGAGTATCGCGGCGGATCAGGTGGCGCGGCTGTCCGGCAACACGGTCAGCAACGCGGCAGTGGTCATCCTCACGCCCGTGACCGGCGAGATTATCGGCATGGTCGGCAGCATTGATTACGACAGCGAAACGATTGACGGGCGCTTTAACGTGACGATTGGGCTGCGCCAGCCGGGCAGCACGATGAAGCCCTTCACCTATTCGGCGGCGCTCGAACAAGGCATGACGCCGGGCGACATCATCTGGGATACACGCACGGAAATCGGCATTCCCGGTCAGGAACCGTATCGCCCGGTCAACTATGACGGCGCGTATCATGGTCCAATGACCATGCGCACGGCGCTGGCGAACAGCTACAACATCCCGGCGGTGCAGACACTGCGGCGTGTGGGCGTGCCCAATCTGCTCAACCTGATGCAGCGCTTCGGTGTGACCACGCTGGGCACAGATGCCAGCTTCTACGGCTTGTCGCTGACGCTGGGCGGCGGCGAAATCAGCCCGCTGGAACTGACGCAGGGCTACGCCGTCTTCGGCAACGGCGGCTCGCTGGTGCGCGCCACGTCTGTGCGCTGCATCATTGACCGTGACGGGCACATTGTCTACGAATATGAAAGCGGCTGCCCGCGCGGCACGCTGAACGAAACGAGCGTGCAGCGTACAGGCTTGGGCGTGCAGGTGCTTGACCCGCGCATCGCTTACCTGATTACCGACATTCTGGCGGACAATGGCGCGCGCAGTGAAGCGATGGGCGGCAGCAGCCCGCTGCGCACCGATGGCATCGAATCGGCGGCGAAAACGGGCACAACCAACGACTTCAAGGATAACTGGACGGTAGGCTATACGTCGAATGTTGCTATCGGCGTGTGGGTGGGCAACAACAACGGCGACCCGATGCGCAATGTTTCCGGCTTGCAGGGCGCTGCGCCAATCTGGAATCAGGTCATCACGACAATTTACGGCAACCGCGATTATCTGGCGTCGTTCGCCGTCAACGGGCAGCTTCTGCCGGATCGGCGGGGTGTGCCGTCGGGCATGTCGCAGCAGCGTGTTTGCAGTGTGCGCAGCCTGAGCGAACCGGCAGCCGGCTGTACGCCGGGGGTGGTCGAGTGGTTCCTCGATTACCCCGCCGGCATTCCCGACGCGGCGGGCAACCTGAATTACCCGCAGCCGCCCGATCCCGCGCCGGTGGGCAACCTGGCGATGAGCGAAGCGCAGCCGGGCATCTACCGCGCCCTGGTGGTGCCGCTGCCGCCGCAGGTCAGCGCCGCGATCAGCTTCCCGGTTGCCGCCGGGCAGCAGCCGCCGCCTGCGCCGCTGTACTGCATTGTGCCCAACGATCTGGTGCCGGTGGCGACCACCGCGCGTGAGCAGTTGTTCCTCATGCCGCCGCTGACCGACAACAGCGCGCCGAATGACCCGGTGTGGGCGGAAGAGTACGCCCGGCAGCGCGGGCTGGCGTACCTGCCGACGATTGCCTGTGACCAATCGCTGATTCAGGCGGGCGGCTTTGTGGGCGGGGGCGGCGGCGCGATTGTCGCCGTAATCAGCTACCCGCAGCCGGGCATGGTGCTCAGCGGGCAGGTGGAGATCATCGGCACGGTGGATCTGGCGGGCGCGCGTTCGTACAAGATCGAGATCATCGGCGGACCGTTTGGCGACTGGACGACGATTGGCACGGAACACCCCAACAGCGTGTTCAACGGCAAGCTGGAAGACCTGTTCGTGCCCGGACAGCCCGGCGAATACCGTATCCGGCTGGTGGTCATCGGGCAGGATGCCAACATCGCCATCCCGCCGTTTGAGGTGCCCTTCACGGTGCAGTAGGGCGGGCGGCAGGACGGGCGGACCGCGATAGCTCTTGAGAACGGTGCATGGCACGACAGCGTGAATTTGACAAGGATGCAGTGATTGAACGGGCGATGCTGCTCTTCTGGCAGCAGGGGTACGAAGCCACGTCAATCCGTGACCTGAAAGAGGCAATGGGCATCAGCAGCAGCAGCATGTATGAGGCGTTTGGCGACAAGCGCGGCATCTACCTGCTGGCGCTGGCACGCTTCTGTGCGCAGGAACGCGCGCGCATTGTGCAGATGGCGGCGGATGCCCCCACGCCGCAGCAGTTTGTCGAGCGCCTTTTCGCCTCTGTGGAGGAACTCGCCCAGGCTTACGCCCACGCGCAGGGATCCATGGCGTTCAATGCGATGGTCGAGTTCGGCACGCTGGATGCTGACGTGACCAGCCTGCTGCTGGAGCATTATTTTGGCATCGCAGCGATTATCGCCGGGGTGCTGGCGCAGGGGCAGGCAGCCGGGGGCATCGCCAGCCGCGAAGCCCCGCAGCACCTCGCCTTCACGATCCTCAGCGCCCTGCAAGGGGTGGCGACGGTGAAAGGTGTCAAACCCGATTTCGCCCATGTGCGCGCCATCACGCAGGTGATCCTGCGGCTGCTCGACGCATAGGGCGGGCGCGTCTGCCCCGCGTGCCTGCCCGGCATGCCGCCTGCCCTACTGCGCGACCACGCGAAGCTGCCGCAGTGTCTTATCCTCCGGTCCAACGACCCCGCTGCCCATACGCATCAGGTAATGCAGGTACTCCAGATGTTCCTGATCGAGCACTTCGCCCGGCACGACCAGCGGAATGCCCGGCGGGTAGGGGATGATATTCTCTGCCACGACCTCCCCGACTGCCTGTTCCACCGGCAGCGCACGCGACGGCGCGAAATAGGCATCACGCGGGCTGAATGCCAGCGTTGGCAGGGCAGCGGGCGGCGCAACCTGCGCGACTGCCGCTTTGGGCGGGCGCTGTTCAGCGGCGATTGCCCGCAGCGCGTCCAGCAGTTTGTTGACACTCGCTTCTGTGTCGCCTATCGTCACCGAGGCAACCACCTGCCGCAGGTCAGCAAATTCGGCGTCAATGCCGTACTGGTAGCGCAGCAGGTCATACGCCTCATAGCCACTCAGCCCGCAGTCCGTCATGCGGATGATCAGCTTGGTCGGGTCATAGGCGTAAATCCCGCCGACGCCGAGCAGGTCGTCGCCGTAGCACCACAACCCGTCAATCTGGCGAATCTGTTCGCGTGCTGCCTGCGCCAGGCGGATCACGCCGTCCAGCAGCGCATGCCCCGCTGTCGCCATCTGCATGCGCGCCGCATCCAGCGATGCCAGCAGAATCGAACTGGGGGACGAGGTTTGCAGCAGCGCCAGCACCTGCGCCACCCGCGCCAGGTTGACCCCGCCGCCGCTGGCGTTGTAGTGCAGCATCGAACACTGGGTCAGCGCACCCTGCGTTTTGTGCGTACTCTGGATAACCAGATCCGCGCCAAGCTGCGTCGCTGAACGGGGCAGCGCCTCGTGGAATGCCAGATGCGACCCGTGCGCCTCGTCCACCAGCAGCGCTGCGCCGTGCGCGTGGGCATGTGCCGCAATCGCCGCTGTGTCGGACAGCACGCCGTAATAATTTGGTGAGGTGATATGCACTGCTGCCACACGCTCATGGCGTTCCAGCAGCGCTTGAACGGCTGCGGGGTGCACCGCCAGCGGAAAGCCAATCTGCGGGTGATATTCCGGCTCAACATACAGCGGCATTGCGCCGGACAGCACTACGCCGCCATAGACCGAACGGTGCGAGGCGCGCGGCATAATCACGTACTGCCCGTCGAATGCCGTGCTCATGATTGAGCCGACATTGCCCACCGTTGAGCCGTTGATCAGGAAAAACGTGCTCTCCGCGCCATATGCCTGTGCCGCTAACTGCTGCGCTTCCAGCAGTGTGCCTTTGGGCGCGTGCAGATAGTCAATAATGCCGTTGATTTCGACCAGATCGGCGGGATGCACATTGCCGCCCCAGTATTCCAGCAGCATGGGGTGCGGCGGCATTGTGCCCTTGTGACCGGGCATATGAAACGAGGTCTGCCAGCGTTCTTTTTCTGCCAGCAGGCTTTCCAGAAAAGGCATGCGCGTCTGGTCGCGCGGGTCTACAGGCGCTTGCGCGCGGGCAATCTGCACCATATGGTATCGGCTCCTGAATCAAAATATCCCTTATCGCACACCCTGGTGCGGGTTCAGACTGCACAGCATGAATGTACAGGCGAAGCATGTGTCGCCCCTACGAGCGAGCCATTTAGTCTCTATCCGAGAAATCAGATTTTCCTGTAGGGGCGAGGCATGCCTCGCCCATCTTGATGAATTTACGGACAGATTTTTAGTCTCATGGGTCTGATTTTGCACTGGCGTGACGCGGATCGGCGCGGGCAGACAGTTGGAAAACAGGTACGCGAAAACAGACGCCCGGAACTGGAAGACCAGCGGCGGGCGCTGTATTCTGCTGTCGGGTTCACACAGCGGCGCGGCAAGCGCGCCTGCGTGCATAGGCGGTCAGCTTGCCAGTACGGCAACCTGCGGCGTGGTTTCTTCCCGGTCAAGATAGCCGGTGACATAACCGCGGCAGTTGGGCGCGCCACAGCAGCATTCAAAGTTCTTAAACAGACGTGCTTCCGTCTGAGCATAGTCCATGGTCACAAAGTCGCCTGCTTTGATCGGCTGGATCGCGGTGAACGTGCGCGTGCGCATGTCAACCGTCGCGTTAGCCGCGCACGAATGCAGAATCTTGCCCATGAAGAACGGATCATGCAGATGCAGCCCGTCAGTGACTTGCAGTGTAAACTGGGTGATTTCGCTGGAGAAAATCCCAGTGAAGACGAAGATCAGCTCACCAGGTTCAAAATCGACCAGCGCAACCACACCCTCACCAACACCGTCCCCGATGTGGCGGATCGCAAACCGGTCCGTCGTCGGTTCGTGTTCAAAGGGAGGAAAGTAATCGGGATAAAAACGCAGACTCATTGCAGAACTCCCTGAAATGGACTTCACAAAACCGGACGAAAAAGGTATGCGGTTGTTGGTGTTCGTTTGTTGCGCAGCCGGATCGGGGTGGCGCAATTGCTGTCTCGATACGGCTATCAGAGAGAAGGGTTCCTCAGACGAGGGAGGCTTGCCGTCCGAATCACATGCCGTGTCGGACGTCATGCTACACGCTGAATCGCTTGATTCATCGGATGTGTTCATCGCGCTAATTGGATCTCCTTTCGAGCATAAGCGCCGTGAAATGAAGAGCGGGCTGAGAACCAGCCCACCACATCATCTTTATTATAACGCGATTCAGCACACGTCAAGCAGGGAATTTTTGCGCGCCACCCCCCATAAATCGGGGGAATCGTGATCCTGCGCCGTCTGCTCGCAGCAGGTTTGTGACCAGCGGTGACAACCCGCTTTGCTCACTGGCGCGCCGTGCGCTATCATCAGGCCAATTGACATTGGCGGTTGCGCTGCGTGAAATGAGGTCGCCTTATGCCCAGGAAATGGACTGTCACCGAAGAAATGCACGAAGTCCACCTGACGCGCGTGTTCAGCGGCGGCGCGTGCAACATCATCAGCGCCGATGGGCAGCTTTTGCGCAATGCCGAACGTGACCCGATCAACGATTGGCTCAGTGCGCGCAGCCTGCGCTTTTTTGACCCA
This sequence comes from Anaerolineae bacterium, assembly GCA_034435675.1. Classification (GTDB taxonomy): domain Bacteria; phylum Chloroflexota; class Anaerolineae; order Aggregatilineales; family Phototrophicaceae; genus DAOTWP01. The sequence continues at coordinate 13,753 of DAOTWP010000042.1, read as the reverse complement.
CAGATTCACCCGGACACGCATGGCGTCGAATACGAATTTGAGAAGCACTTCAAGCTGGAAGTCGCGGCGCGGCGGGTGGCAAAAATCAACCTCTACGAAATTTCCCCGCGCACCTTTGGCGGCATCACCAGCCTCGAAATCGCCGCAGACCGCTTCCGCTGGCGCGAACCGCTGGTGCTCTACTACTCCGACGGCGACCCGCTGCGCGACAGCATTCCGGTGCATTCGATGATGGGACACCCGCTGTTTGCGCCTTACGGGCTGCGCGACAACGAAACAGCGATGCGCGCGCATTACCGCGAGATGATCAAAAACGCCAACAACATGCGCAAACACCTGGTCGCTATCGCGCAGGACATGAGCGGGCTGACCATCACCTTCAGCGACTATTCACGCGCCAGCGACATTGTAGTTACGCCCGAACGCATGCACGCCGCTGACCTGTTCCGCGCGGTGGCACAGGCGGCAGCAATGCAGCGCGTCAATATCAACTTCACCGGGGGCGAACGCGCCCGCGATGCGCGCGGCAACCCGCTGTTCCTTGCGCCAGACGACCCGCAGGAAGTGCAGCGCCTGGCATTGCTGGACCAGTATCTTGACGAAGGTAACGAACTGCGCCGCGCAATTGCCGAACTGATCGGCGTGAATGTCTTTGTGCGCGTGGTCTACACGCAGAAATCGGCGGTTCTGGCGTTGGAAGAAGTCCTGCGCCTCAAAGGGCTGATCCAGTGAGCCGGGCTGTTCTTCCGCAAGCATGGCGCACTCAGCGGCACATGTGACCATCAGCATGCCAGCCTGCGCTGAGGCTGCCGCGCCTGCGCAGCTCGCGCAAAGGGCTGAGTATCTATCTGTAAACCAGTCTTCCTGCGCAATGGATTCATGCAGATTTACACAATCTTCGGGCAACCCTGTTTGGCGGACGCCCTGTTGGGTGTCCCTACCCGTAGACGTGGTGCAAACGCAGTTTGCCCGGCATGTCCGCCGTGCCGTTATCCAGATAGTTTCTTAAAGCACAGCAGCCCTTGTCTGGGTTTACGGATAGATACTTAGCCTGCCCCGGTTGCCAGCCGCCAGCCGCCGAACACGCGCTCCAGTTCTGCCGCCACCGCCAGCGCGGTTTCGTCTTCGCCGGGGGTGGCGACCACCTGCACGACCAGCGGCAGCCCTTGCGGTGTCCAGCCCACCGGCACCACTGCCGCCGGGAACCCCAGCGCATTGAACATGAACGTATACGGCAGTGACCCGAACGGAAACCACCACGTCCAGCCGTGACGCGGCGTGGCGCTTGCCAGCAGCGGGGTAAGCAGCACGCCACCCGTGCCCATGATCTCCAGGAAGCGCTCGCGCACCTGCGCCAGCCGGTTTGTGTCGGCGTAGCCCAACATCCCGTAGAACACGCCGATCAGCGAGATGCTGCGCGCGAACAACAGCACTTCTGGCGACACCTGCCACTGCCCGCGCAGCCCGCGCCGCACTTCATCCACCACGCGCATGCGCGTTCCGCCGCCAATTGCCTGCTCGAATGCCAGCGCGCCGCCCGACTGGTGCATGATGCCCATGTAAAGCGACGCCGCTGCGGTCAGCGGTACATCGCGGCGTTCGTTCACCTGCATGCCCGCCGCCTGCAATGCCCCCGCTGCGCGCATGACAGCACGTTTGACCCGCGCTGTCACAAAGACGAACGGATTGTCCATATAGACCGTCGCGCGCCGCCCGGCGAGTTCAATCTGGCGATAATCCTGCACAGGTGTGCGCGACAGCACACCCAATGCCAGGGCAAGATCCTCGACGCGCCGCGCCATCGGTCCTGCCGTGTTCCAGTTGTAGATACCCTGCGGTGGTGTGGGCAGATGCCCTTCTGCCGGGATGCGCCCACCGGTGGGCTTCAGGCTGACGATGCCGCACGCTGCCGCAGGAATGCGCACGCTGCCCGCGATGTCGCTGCCCAGCCCCAGCGGACTGCCGCCTGCCGCGATGATTGCGCCCTCGCCACCGCTGCTGCCACCGACCATGTGACGCAGATGGTGCGGGTTGTTGGTCCGCCCAAAGACTGGGTTCACGGTTTCGCCTGCCCAGCACATATCCGGCAGGTTGGTTTTGCCGAGGATGATCGCGCCCGCGTCACGCAGCAGTTTGACGGCGGGCGCATCCTCGCTGGCGATGTCGTCGCGGTGATACCATGAGCCACCGGTGAAGCGCACCCCGGCAACCCCCCAACTATCCTTGATCGTGACCGGCACCCCGAACAGCGGCGGCAGGTCGTCGCTGCCCCCCTGCGCAAGCCGTTCGGCAGCGGCGTGTGCCTGCTGGCGTGCTGCGGCAAACAACGGTGTGACGACGGCATTGATCTGCGGATTGACGCGCTCAATGCGCGCGATGTGCGCCTCAACAGCCTCGACAGGCGACAGCGCGCCAGAACGGATGCGGCGGGCGATTTCGGCAGCACTCAGGGTGAGCAGGGTGTCCATCGGGTACCTCGCAGTGTAAGCCTGACCAGTGACCTCAATGGTAACTGATGTCAGCCGCAGCGGAAAGAGATGTCCGCGTGTGTTTTGGCGGCGTGTGTCCTGGCAGCAGGCACGCAGCACGCCCTCTTTCCCGTGTTTGCCCGGTCAGGCGATGCGAAACACCGGATACTGCGCCGCGACCGCTTCAAATTCTGCCAGCGGCGCGTCCTTGTCTACCGCCACATGTGGGCGTGCCCCCGGTGCGCGCTGCAAATACGCCTTGAGGATCGGCGCGCGCTGCGCGGCAGGCACTTCTTCCAACCGGACTTCGCGGCGGCGACCACTGCGGATGTAGGCTTTGCCGCCCGCTGCCCGCACATTCAGCACCCACTGCGCCTCGTCGCCCAGCATGGACACCAGATAACGCTGCCCATCCACCAGCGCGATCACCACCGGCAGCGCGATCACCCGCCCGGACTTCCTGCCGAGCACTTCCAGTGTCACCATGTAATTGGGAAACAACCCCGACGAATGCAGCAGCAGTGAGGCACTGTTGAGCGCCTGTGCCAGCCGGTTCGGGCGTTTGCCGCGGTACAGCCAGCGTCTGAAATTTTGCATGCTCTGCTCCACAGAAACAGCTATTCACTGTTCTGAATACGCACAACCGTCCCGCTGTGTTCCGCAGATCAACCGCGTCCACCCCCACCCTGTCGCGCTTGTTATGCCGCGCAGCGCAGCAGCGTTTCGGCAAAGGCATGTACCTGCCGCGCCGGGTTATCCACGCCATAGGTGCGCACCGCCACAAACGCCGCGTCCATCAGCAAAAAGAGCTGGTCTGCCAGCATCTGCGGCTGGGCATAGCCCGCCTGTGCGCACAGCGCGGCAAAGCGCGCCCGCACCGCCTGCTTGTTCGCCAGCGCAATCTGGTGCCCCGGATGATCGCGTTCGGGGAATTCCGTTGCGGCAATCAAAAACGGGCAGCCGTAACAGGTGGGGGTGCTGACCAGTTCTTGCAGCGCGGCGAACACCGCCAGAAGCTGCCCGCGCGGGTCGGCTGCGTTCTGCGCAGCGGCATCGAACCACAGCCAGAACTGCCGGTTCATCTCTTCCAGATAGGCGACGATCAGCGCATCTTTGGACGGAAAGTGCCGGTACAGGGTCGCTTTGGCAACACCGGATTCTGCGATGATGGTGTCAATGCCAATTGCGCGATACCCGTGCTGAAAAAACAGGTTTCCGGCAGCCTGTAGAATGCTTTCGCGGGCTGAACTTGCCATACTGCGGACTCCTCTTGACACAAGACAGACCTGTCTGTATAGTATGCATGTAGACAGACCTGTCTGTATTCTAATCCACAGCAGGCGGTATCGCAACCGGGAGGGCAGTATGAACGCACCGATTGGTCTGGTCACTGGGGCGAATGGTGGCATCGGCAAAGCTGTTGCGCAGCACCTGGCACAGGCGGGTCTGCATGTGGTCATGGTCTGCCGCAGCCGCGAAAAAGGCGAGCAGGCACAGCGCGAAGTCATGGATGGCAGCGGCAGCCAGTCTGTTGACCTGCTGCTGGCGGATCTTAGTTCACAGCAGAGTATTCGCCAGCTTGCCGCGCAGTTCCAGCGCAAGTATTCCCGGCTGGACGTGCTGGTCAACAATGCGGCAGTCTACAAACCCGCCCGTTCGGTGACGGTGGATGGACTGGAAACCATGTTCGCCACCAATCACCTCGCCTATTTCCTGCTGACTACCCTGCTGCTCGACGCGCTGCGGGCAAGCGCGGCGGCGCGGGTACTCAATGTCACTGCGCCAGCGACGAACCAGCTCGACTTTGACGATTTGCAGGGCGAAAAGCAGTTCACCGCGCTCAATCGCTTTGGCATGTCGAAGATGGCGAATCTGGTCTTTACGCTTACACTGGCGCAGCGGCTGGCAGACAGCAGTGTTAGCGTCAATGCTATTCACCCTGGGCTGGTGCGTTCGGGCATCATGCGCGAGGCGAATCCCTTGATCCGCCTGATGTCCGGGCTGATGTCGCGCGCGCCAGAACAGGCGGCGAAACCGATCGTGCAGGTTGCCACCGCCCCGGAATACGCGGGCAAAACCGGGCGCTTTTACCTGCGCGGCAAGGAAATCGCCATCAACCCCTATGCACAGGATGTGGCAGTGCAGCAGCGCCTGTGGGCTGTCAGCGAAGCGCTGACCCAGCCTGCCCACGCAGGTTGATCCCCTCTATTCTCGATCTACAAACTTACAGGAGCATAAACATGAAAATCGGCATTCTCGGCACGGGCGGCGTCGGGCAGACGCTGGCGGCAAAACTGGCGCAGGGCGGGCATGACGTGATGCTCGGCACGCGCGATGTGCAGGCGCTGCTGGCGCGCACCGCACCCGACGGCTATGGCAACCCGCCCTTCAGCACGTGGCACGCGGCACACCCGCAGGTGGCGCTGGGGAGCTTCGCGCAGGCAGCGGCACATGGCGCAGTGCTGGTCAACGCCACCGCCGGGCACGGCTCGCTGGATGCACTGCGGGCGGCGGGCGCGGCGCTGGACGGCAAGATCCTGCTGGACATCTCCAATCCGCTGGACTTCTCGCAGGGCATGCCGCCGTCGCTGTTTGTGTCCAACACGGACTCGCTGGGCGAGCAGATTCAGCGCGCCTTCCCGGCAGTGAAGGTCGTCAAAACACTGAACACGCTCACCGCACATCTGATGGTCAACCCGCTGGAACTGGCAGACGGCGATCATCATGTGTTTGTCAGCGGCGATGACCCCACTGCCAAAGCCGCTGTCAGTGACTATCTGCGCGCCTGGTTCGGTTGGAAGCACATCATTGATCTGGGCGACATCAGCACAGCACGCGGCACAGAGATGCTGCTGCCGGTGTGGGTGCGCCTGTGGGGCGCACTGCAAACCCCACTATTCAACTTCAAGGTCGTGCAGTAGCGTTCGGGAGCAGAACAGCGTTTGTGCGAATAGACGCCGGCAGAGGGCGAAGGCGGCTCCACCCTCTTGCCGGCGATGTGGGGGCGGTGGGATTCGAACCCACACTGTGATCATTTTAAGTGATTTGCCTCCTGCCCTTGGGCTACACCCCCTAAAATGCAGCCAAAACAACCACATTTTTCCTCACAAGTTTAACATTGGGGTTTCCCCGCGTCAACATACGCCCACGCGGGGGCAGCCCGGCGCACCCGCCCGCAAACGCTGCGCGGCTGGCTGCGCGGGTGGCTGCGCGGGTGTTGGACGGTTAATGCTAAAAGACTGCAAACATTGTGCTAATTTTGTGTAGTTTGGCGTTACAATGGGAACAGGTTAAGCATAACAGTGCGTGTTTTACGGCGGACCGGCTGCGTCGGATCTGGAAAGGATGTCCCTGATGGGTGAAAAAGTGCGCTTGCAGGACATGAACTGGATGGAGGTTGAGCAGTATCTGGAAGGCGATAACCGCATTATTCTCGTCACAGGTGCGACCGAACAACACGCCTATCTGAGTCTGCTCACCGATATTCTGATCCCCGCGCACATTGCGGAAGCGGCTGCCGTACAGGAGGGTGTGCTGGTCGCGCCACCGCTGAACTTTGGTTTCAGCCGCCGCTTCCACGAATTCCCCGGGACGATCAGCATCACGCCACAAACATTCGACTTAGTCCTGATGGAAATTGTCGAAAGCCTGCTGCATCAGGGCTTCTGGCGCTTTTTGATCCTTAACGGGCATGGTGGCAACACCATTCCCGAACGCCTTGCCGATTTTCAGGGCGAAGGCTTGATTCGTGTGCTGTGGTTTGACTGGTGGCGCGGCAATGCCGTGCGCGCGTTTGAGGCAGAACACGGGCTGAAACTGGATCATGCCAACTGGGGCGAAAATTTCCCCTTTAACCGGGTTGCGATTTCGCCGGATGAGGTCAAGGACCCGATCAACATGGATCTGGCGGACGACCTATCTACCCGTGCCGTGCTGGGCGATGGTAATTTTGGCGGTCCCTACCAGATTGACGACGAACGCATGGCAAGCCTGTTTGATGCAGTCGTACAGGAAGCGGTGGAACTGCTGCAAGATCTGTTGTGATGCGGCAGGATGCCCACTTGAGCTATTGGAGCCAACGCAGACAGCAGCCGAATAAACGCAGCGAGGACACCCCGATTAAGGTGTCCTCGCTTCATGATAGCTAATCGAAAATAAACTGGCATCCCAACTGCCAGGGTTGTGTGCCCGCCGTGAATGTGCGGGCTATTCGGGACAGGGCTGTTCCTGCTCCTGCTCCCGCTCCGTGTGGCGTTCCTGTTCCTTTAGCTGCTCCAGCGCGGTCAGCGCCGCCTGCCGCACCTTGTCACGCCCGGCGGTTGCCAGTTGGCGCAGCGGTTCAATAGCGCGCGGGTCGCCCAGTTTGCCCAGCGCCTCTGCCGCATACAGCGGCGTCTGGTGACCGGGCGCATTCAACGCACGGATCAACGAGTCCACGGCGCGTGGATCGCCCATTTTACCCAGCATCAGAGCGGCACGCCCACGCACAATCAGGTCTTCGGTATCGTTTTGTACCGCGACCATCAACGCGCGGAGGGCGCGATCACCCCCCACCATCCCCAGTTTCATCACTGCGGTACGCCGTTTTTCCTTGTTGACATCGCGCAGTTCCATCAACAGGTGCTTGACGATTTCCGGGTCGGGGTCAGACATCATGTCGCCTCAACTTTCGCCTGCCTTCAGTTTTGTAATCACCGGCACGACGTTGTTTACAATTGCAGGCGTCTCCAGCGTATACAGGAACGTCGTGCTGCCCATCGTTAGTGGTGGCGCATGCCCCTCACGCGGTTTCGCGCCGGGCGCGCTGCGTTTGCACCAGACTGCGCGCATCTGCGAGCGTATCGGTTACAAACACCACTTGACTTAACTTTGCATGTGCTTTTAAAAACAAGAGCAGAGTATTTTTAACGATGGGGTTATTGGCGGCGATCACTACAAGACCCGTCTGCGCGTCGAGCCTGCGCTCACTTTCGCCAAAAGCAAAACCATCAAGGCGCGGCAACGAAGGTTTGACAATATTGACGATCACATCCACAGGGTGATGTACCGTCTCAGCGAGCCGTGAGCCTGCGGCTAATGCCTGCTGTAAGTCGCCCACACTCCAACTCTTCTGCACATCGTAGCGGATAATGGTCTGTTCTGCATTATCCCATACTGCCGATACGCCGCTGTTATTCATGCTTCTTGCCCCTATTGTAGCGCGCTTTATCCCAAAAGAGAATTGTCATTCATGTTTTTTGGCATATTTTTTATAGTAGAATGTCAGGTTAGCTGCCCCGCCACATGTGGTGGCGCAGGACGGCGCTGTTCTGACAAGCCAGGGTTATTGATCTATACGCACAAATAACCCCGCCGGATGTGCTGCCTGGTGCGCAAAACCGGAATTCCGCCCAAAGAACTGGCGCTGCTGTCTGCGCAGGAGCGATTCGTGAGTCGCCCCTAAAGGCGGGAGTCACCAGCCAGCTTCTAACCAACCGGCTGCGCGGCTTTCTCCGCCGTGATATACAGCTTACCCTCGTGAATGCGGCACACGCGGTCTGCCAGTGGGACAATGTCCGGGTTATGTGTCGCCATGACCAGCGTTTTGCCCGCGTCGCGCGTCAGTTCCAGCAGCAGCGCCAGCACACGTTCGCCAGTGTGTTCATCCAGATTGCCGGTCGGCTCATCCGCCAGCACCAGCGCCGGTTGCGCCACCAGCGCGCGCGCAATCGCTACCCGCTGCTGTTCGCCACCGCTCAGCCGGTCGGGAAAACTGTCCGCCCGATTCGCCAGCCCGACCCGTTCCAGCAGTGCGCGTGCCGCCTGCTCACCCGCGCGGCGCTGCCTGCCTTTGAGTTCCAGCGGCAGGGCAATATTTTCCAGCACGGTCAGCGTCGGAATCAGGTTGAACGCCTGAAATACGATGCCGACCCGTTCGCGGCGGAACAGCGTCTGTTCGCGTTCGCTCATGCGTGTGATGTCCGCGCCAGCAATGCAGATGCTGCCTGCATCCACACGATCCACAGCACTGATGAGGTTGAGCAGCGTGCTCTTACCACTGCCGCTTTTGCCCAGCAGGACAAAAAACTCACCCGTGTAGATGTCCAGATCAACCTGTTCCAGCACGGGGCGGGTGCGCCCGCCTTCGGCAAAGGATTTGACCAGACCGCGAATTTCGACCAGCGGATGCTTGGTTTGTGCAGAATGCAGGTGCGTGCCGTTGGGTATCATGGTGCTTTCAGGACTATGTATTTTCATGCAACCTGCACGCTAGCATACGCACATGAGCCGGGAATGAACGAGGCTGCGGTGTTCGATAAGCCCACAGCAAGCGCCGCAGCAAGCGCCGCATCCTGTGTCAACAATGCCGACTATAGCATGGAAATGCACCCCGGCAAATCCACCGGACGGCGGAAATCTGCCGGGCGTTATTGTACAGGTTGCCCAAACAGGGGGGTGCCGCGTGCCTACCCGCCGGACAGCGCCGCCAGGCTGGACGCGCTGTTAGACCAGCAGCGGGCACTCAGCCAGGACGCGCCCGTTGGCGGGATACCGGATGCATCCGCTAGCGGCGTATCACCAGCGCTGGGTGTGTGGACCCCAGGTGACCCATGCCATGCCATCGTAGCCATAGTACGGCACGATGACCTCACCCGGCGGTGCTGCTGCGTCCAACCGCGCAAAATCTTCCGGCGTGAACTGCACGTCCAATGCGCCAAATGACTCCTCAAGCTGTTCCAGCGTGCGCGGTCCGATAATCGGGCTGGTGACACCCGGCTGGCGCAGCACCCATGCCAATGCCGCCTGGTACGGCGAGATGTCCTTCTCCTGTGCCAGCGCGGTCAGCACGTCCAGCACGGCATAGGCGTCGTCGCTCTGGTGGCGCTGCAGCAGGCGCGTCCAGAAGGCGTCATAGCGCGAGCCTTGCGGCGCGGCTTCACCCCGGCGGTAGCGCCCGGTCAGGAAACCGCCTGCGGTGGGCGACCAGGGGATAATCGCAATGCCATAGCTGCGTGCCATCGGGATCAGCTCGCGTTCGGCGCGGCGATCCAGCAGGTTGTAGGCGGGCTGCTCGCAGATGAAGCGGTTCAGCCCGTATTCCTTGGACACCCACAGCGACTCGATGATCTGCCATGCGGCAAAACTGCTCGTGCCGATGTAACGCACCTTGCCCGCGCGAATCAGGTCGTCCAGCGCGCGCAGGGTTTCGTCCACCGGAATGTCGTTGTGCGGGTGATGCAGTTGGTACAGGTCGATCCAGTCGGTTTGCAGGCGGCGCAGCGACTCGTTGCACTGTTCGATCAGATGCCGTCGGCTGCTGCCGCTAGCGTTGGGGTCGCTGCTCATGGGGAAGTATGCCTTGGTTGCCAGCACCACACGCTCACGACTGCCGCTTGCCTTCAGTGCCGCGCCGACAATTTCCTCGCTGCGTCCACGCCCTTCATCGAAGTTCTGCGGGTTGTGCCCGTAGACGTTGGCGGTGTCCATGAAGTTGATGCCGCGTTCCAGCGCCCCCCGGATGATCGCTGTCGAATCCGCTGCGCTGGCGCGCCCGCCAAAGTTCATGCACCCCAGGCATAACGCGCTGACCTGCACACCGGTGCGCCCCAGATTGCGATAGTCCATGCTGAACCTCCTGAAAAACAGGATCTAACAGGTTTTAACCGTTTATGCGCATAATTGACTTAATTGCATTATGCCAGCAGAGAGGATGCAGTGTCAATGGCGGGGTGATGCGCACTGCACTTAACCGTCAGACACAGTCGGCACGGGGAGCGCTGCGATTGTTCGCAGCAGACAGCCCGCCGGATACACTTTCGCTGCCGGTTTGCGATTCCCCCCGCCCACGCCGATTCGCGGTAAAATTGCCATCATTTGTCGGCAGCACAGACGCAAAGGACGGTAGGCACATGGGACTCCTGTTCAGGAACGGCAGCATTGTCAACGCGGGCGGCGCGGTGCAGGGCGACCTGCTGGTCGAAGGGCAGACGATCACCCAGCTTGGTTTGGACCTGCCCACCGAGGGGCACACCGTGGTGGATTGCAGCGGGCTGCTGCTGCTGCCGGGCGGCATTGACGCGCACGTGCACCTCGACCTGCCGCTGACGGCGACGGCAAGCAACGACGATTACGCCAGCGGCGGCATGGCGGCGGCGTTTGGCGGCACGACCACTGTGATTGACTTCGCCATTCAGCCGAAGGGCGGCTCACTGGCAGACGGGCTGCGGTTGTGGCAGCAGAAGGCGCAGATCGCCACCGTTGACTATAACTTCCACATGACCATCACCGACCCGCGCCCGGAAGTGCTCGATGAAATCCCGACGATGCTGGACGCCGGCATCCGCACAATCAAGGTGCTGATGGCGTACAAGGGCAGCTTCATGATTGACGACGAGGCGCTGTTCAGGATTATGCAGGTCTGCGCCAGACACAACATGCTGCTGCTGGCGCACGCCGAAAATGGGCACGCCGAGTACGAAATCCGCCAGAGCATCCTGCAAGCAGGCGGCACTGCCCCACGCTTCCATGCCGACTCGCGCCCCTGGCAGATCGAAGCAGAGGCAACCGAGCGCGTGCTCACGTTCGCCGAACTGACCGGCTGCCCGCTGTATATCGTGCACATGACCAACGCCGGGTCTGTCGCCGCGCTGCGCCGCGCCCAGGCACGCCTGCGCTGGCGCGGGCTGCCGCTGCTGGGCGAAACCTGCATCCAGTATTTGCACCTGACTGCCGACCAGCATCTCGACCAGCCCGATTTTGAGGGTGGGAAGTTCATCTGTTCCCCGCCGATTCGCACAGCAGATGACCACCACGCGCTGTGGGACGCGCTGCTGGACGGCACACTCAGCGTGATCAGCACGGATCACTGCCCGTTCTGGTTCGCGGGGGGCGTAGGACCCTGGCAGGCATGGGCACAGACCCACGACAATCACCATTGGGGGGCATACGAAGCGCAGGACGCCAGCTACCGCCGCCCCGGTAAAGAACTGGGCGCTGACGATTTCTCTAAAGTGCCCAACGGGCTGCCCGGCATTGAGGATCGCCTGCTGGTGGCGTGGCATCTGGGCGTCAACAGCGGCAGGCTGTCCCCGGCGCAGTTTGTGGCGCTGACCAGCACCAACCCGGCGCAGATTTTTGGCATGTACCCGCGCAAAGGGGCGCTGCTGCCCGGCGCAGATGCCGATCTGGTGCTGTGGGATCCACAGGCGGAACACACGATCAGTGCGGCGACGCACCACATGCGCACCGATTACAACTGCTACGAAGGACTGACCGTGCGCGGTGCCCCACAGGCGGTGTATCTGCGGGGACGGCAGTTGGTTGAAAATCGTAAAATCTGGCGCGGTGTAAACGGTTTCGGTACTTCAGTACCAATGGGGAGACTATACATTTAGAACAGGATTCTGTAGGCTGAAAATGAATGAAGGGCATGACAACTTTTTACGTTAGCGCGCGAACGTTGTCATCCCCTTCACCGGTGGGAGAATTCTTGGTTATAAAGCTTCCATGCGGCAGCAGCGTGCGACGATTGCGGCGATGTTGTTGCTTGTTACGATGTGGCGTCGATGTTTTACAGCGTTGGCTTCGATGTTGGGTCTACGTCTGATCTCGTTGTGCGATGTTGGTTACAATGTAAGGGCTGTGTCAATGCGATAGCGTGATGTGCAATGTGCTGCATAAGCTGGTCTGACCACTTCACCCACTAAACATCATTCTACCCAAGAAATCCTTTACCGTGCATGAAGATTTTTCTAAATCAACGTAAATTTTTCACCGTGTTTACGTAACGACATACCTGTGGTCAAATTATTGCCGCCGCCAACTGCCCATTCTGCCCGCGTCACGTCGCAGCAACCGCATTTCCGCAGCGCAGCCTGAGCTTCCTGAAATCAAAGTGTTCTCTCGTAGGGCGGCGGGTGGCTGGCGCACAGCCGCTCTCTGCCAGGCGACGGTGAGGTGGCGCTGTAGAACCCAGACGGCGCTGAAGTCGGCTGCCAGCGCCTAACACTGCGGGTTGAGATACGGCTCTACATAGCGGTCCAGCGCACGACTGCCAACAAACGGAATGAAGCCCAGCCCGCGCGACGTGCAGTAGACCCAGCGCACATTTGCCGGTTCCAGCGCATAATCCACTGTGAAAATAATCACTCCCTGCTGCTGCGCGACCTGAAGCGCTGCGATATAGGCAGCGCTGCTGGTGTGCAGGGTGCTTTCGGGATCATCCGCATATAAACGCAGGCAGCCGCCCGACAGCGACTGTACATACGCTGGCGTGTCAAGGTCAGCTTCCGTGCGCGGCAGGGGGCAATCGCCGGGCGGGTCATTGTCTGCGCCGCCGTCAAACCAGACCTGTTCCTGCGCAATCGCATCAATGACCTCAACATAGTCTGCGTATTCCGCCAGTTCGGCGGCATTCTGGGCAATCACGATGAATCCGGGCTGTAATGTTCGGGAGTACTCGGCAATATCCTGCACCCACCAGATCATTTCCTCCAGCGGATCAACGCCATCGGACTCGGCAAAGTCCACCACCGCGCTGTCAGAATACGCTTCGACCCAATCGAGATACACACCGTCAAAACCCATCCCGATGAGGGACTCCAAATAGCCGCCGTCGCCCAGCCAGATGTCGCGCCATTCGTCATACCAGTAGGCAACCGGGAAGTCGCCTTCCCAGCCATCCGGGTCGGCGCTGATGATCCATTCGGGGTCGCCAATGCCCCAGCCGGGCTGCCAGTAGGTGCGGAAATCCTCCGCCTGTGCAATGTCAATGTAGGCGATGACCAGCTTGGGCTGCGGCGCATCGTGCAGCCGGTCAACCAACCGCGCCATCGGAAAATCCGTGCTGCTAACATCCGACGGGATGAAGTCCAGCACCACCAGATCATAGGCTGAAGCGGCAATTTGCTGGACGAGATCGTCATTCTCGCCGGACAGTTCCACATCAAGGAGATACAGCCAGTGCCGGACATCCGCAAGCGCTGGTAACTGCGCGGCGGCTGAACCAGCGCCGGGTCCCACCAGAATCAGGAGCAGCAGCAGTAAACGGCGCATCAGCGTCTCCTCTCCCACCTACTACACTAACAAGGTTGAGTTGACTACTCAGGTACAGCCCTCACGCCCTCAGTTCTCAGTCCCACGCTCCTGGTGCAGAAGGCACGGTCGGGAAAGGGGTTAGGGGTGCGGGCTGGACGAAGGCAGCGGGTGTCATGCTCAGCTTGGCGCTGTACTGGTCGCGCTACCTCCAACCCGGCTGGGCGCGCCAGATGCCGCCGCGCGCTGACCTCACGCTGCGCCGTCGTCTG
>DAOTWP010000041.1:0-4982 GCA_034435675.1 Anaerolineae bacterium | reverse complement strand
CTGTCGCGCCGCACCCTGTCGCGCCGCACCCTGTCGCGCCGCGCAGATCAGATCGCCGGGCGGAGCTGCGCGTCGAGACTGTGCAGCAGTTCCATTGCCTGTGGGATCGATTGTGTGGCGCGCATTTCAACACGCAAAAGCTGCGCGATCATGTTATCCAGAAACAACCCCAGCCGCGAACCACCCACCAGCACCACATAGCCTGTGTTGGGGGTGGCACGCAGGGCACGCGCCTCTTGCAGGGCGCTGAGGCTCTTGGGAAAAGCGTCCAGCCGATGCTGGTCAATCAGCAGATGCACCGGCGGTGTGCCGCTGCCCATGACCATTTCCGAGATTCTTTGACCGATAATCGCAAACTGCTCAACGCTGAGCGCGCCGACGAGTGTCAGCCGCACAACCTTATTTGGAACAAGCCAGTCAATGGAGTGGTCTTCGAGCATGGTGGTCAGTGAGTCTTTCAATGCACTGGGGAGAACAATGCTCGAATTGTAACATAAAGCAATATTATTGACCATACCGCGCGGGTAAAGATGGTAAATTCGCTGCCGGGAATGCGCGGCAGAGTCCCGGCGTGCGCATGGGCACTATTCGGTGGAAGCCTGCTGTGGGGCGTCTGCGGCGGCGCTGCCCGGCGCGGGGTCGCCCCTGAGCGCTGCTTGCGGTGCAGGCTCGTCCTGTGTGGCTGTGTCTGCCGCCGGCGGATTGTGTGGGGCTGTGTCCTGTACGCCGCTGTCCTGTCCGGCAGAATCCGCTGTCAGGGCAGGCAGCAGCCGTTTAACCACTGCCACCAGTTCAGCCGGGCGAATCGGCTTTGCCATTGCCTCGTTTGCGCCCACTTCCTGAACATAATTGTGATCGGTGACCATCAGGCTGGCGCTGCACAACAGCACCGGCGTCTGCGGCGAAAGTTGCTTGATTCGCCGGCAGACCTCACCGCCGCGCATGTCCGGCATCATCTCATCCACGATGACGAGATCAGGTGTGCGTTTTTGGAATAGTTCCAGCCCCAGCGCCCCGTTCCCCGCGCTCAGGGTTTCAAAGTTGCTCTTTTGCAGAATACGTTCCATGATGAACGCGATTCCCGGTTCATCATCAATGATCATCACCAGCGGCATAGAGTCGTCCCCGCAATCGGTTGCTGCTGCCCGTGCTGCACCGCCGTCTGCCCGACGCTAGATGGTTGCGAAACGGTCTAATAAAACAGTCATTTCAAACAATTGTAAAACATTGGGCTACTATAGCAGAGTTCACGCCGATCAGCCACACCCGGCGCTTCCTTGCCGGGGTGAATTTCCCGCGAACGCTGCCGTGCCCGGCAGTCTGGTCATGCAGACCAGCGGGGGAGCGCATGACCGGTAGGCTGGTCACCCGCCAGCGCCGAACGGCTGTAACAGTCCGCCGGGAACATCTGCCACCGTTCACCCGTGTCCTTTCCCCTTTTCCGCAGCAGCGCGACGGGCGCAAAAGATCGACGGGCGCAAAAGATTGACGGGCGCAAAGCAGCACGACCACAGAGACACAGAGGGCACGGAGACCCTGGCTTCAATTTCGCTGTGTGCTCGGTGACTCTGTGGTTTTGAATGCTGTGTGCATGTTTATCTGCCTTGCCCCCATTTCCAAATACACCCGTTTCTCGCGAGTGCAAGCGCTTTTCTACCGCGCGTGTTAAAATGTTCTCTGTACTCCCTGTTCCCTGCCCACACAGGATCAACCGCCAACGATGATCGGTAAGCGCTTAGGTCCGTATGAAATCCTCGAAGAAGTCGGTGTCGGCGGCATGGCAACGGTTTACCGTGCCTACCAGCCCAATGCCGACCGCTTCGTCGCCGTCAAGGTGATCCACAGCACCATCGCGCGCGATCCTAAAGCTGTTGAACGCTTCCTGCGCGAAGCGCGGCTGATTGCCCGCATGGAACACCCGCATATTCTGCCGGTGTATGATTACAGCGCCACCGGCGACACGCCCTATATCGTCATGCGCTATCTGGACAGCGGCACGCTCAAGGATGTCCTCGATAAAGGCGCGCTGCCGTTGAACGAAAGCAGCTATGTGCTGCGCCAGATTGCCTCCGCGCTGGAATACGCTCACCGCCAGGGCGTCATCCACCGCGACATCAAACCGTCGAATATCATGATTGACGGCGACGGCAACGCCTTTTTGACCGATTTCGGCATCGCCCGTATCGCGCAGGGGGACGCCGGTCTGGGGCTGACCACCACTGGCTATTCGGTGGGCACGCCCGGCTATATGGCACCGGAGCAGAGTCTCGGCACAGATATTGACCAGCGCGCCGACATCTATGCGCTGGGTGTAATGCTCTACCAGATGCTCACCGGCGAACTGCCCTACAGCGCCGAAACCCCGATGGCACTGGTGCTCAAACACATTAACGACCCTGTGCCGCTGCTGGCGGACCGCGACCTGCCGTTTTCCGCCGAACTCGACACCGTGCTGCAAACCGCGATGGCGAAAAAGCCGGAGGAGCGCTATCAGAACGCGCTGGCAATGTCCGACGCGCTGCTGAACATTGCCGGAGTCGCCTCGATCACCACGCCACCCGCCGGGGTGCGCGCCGCCGCGCAGGAGAGCATCGCGCGGATTGCCGAGAAACGCGCGGCAAAAACCGACGAACTCACCGCGACGATGCAGACATTTGAACGCAGTCGCGGGCAGCCCGACGGCAGCATGACCACACCCGCGCCGATCACGCCGGGGCGCGCGCCGATGCCAGACGCCCCCACAACGCTGGTGGATACCGGCAGAGCGACCCGACCGACCGCCGCACCTGCTGCCGCGGGGGGCAGTCGCGGGCTGCTGCTGGCTCTGGGCGGGCTGGCAGCGCTGATCATCATCGGGCTGCTGATCTTCATCGCGGCGGAAATCGGTGGCGGCGACGCAGCACCGACTCCCTCGCCCACCCGCCCGATTATCGCAGCGGCGGTCACTGACACAGAGCCAGCGCCGCCCGCAGCAGTGGAAACGGCAGCAAGCTCAACACGCCGCGCCACCGCTGCACCCGCGACGGATGCGCCGGTTGCGCCGGGGTCGAATGATAACACCGCTGCGCCCGCAGACAACGCCACAGCGACGGACACGGCGACGGTTACCCAGACGGCGACGGATACCGACACGCCCGAACCGACCGACACCGCCACGCACACGCTGACGCCCACGCCTGCCACGCCGGTTGGGCTGGTGTTCCGCACGACCGTTGCACGCTATGGACCGGGCACGCAGTTCGGTGTGGTGCGTTCGCTGCAAGCAGACGAAGAAGTGACAATTATCGGCATCAGCGAGGACGGCAACTGGTATCAGGTGCTGCTGCGGGACGGGCAGGTGGCGTGGGTCGCCGCCGCCAGTGTGGACACCTTCGGCAATATGCGCATCGTGCAGGTGGCGCTCGCGCCCACCGAAACACCCACCGACACGGCAACCCCGACGCCCACGCGCACCGCAACGCTGACACCATCGCCGACGGACACGCCGCAGCCCACCGACACACCGACGCGCACGCCATCGCCCACCGCTACCAACACCGCGCAGCCGACCGACACGCCAACGGCGACTGCGACCAGCACAGCGACGGCAACGCTTACCGCCACATCCACCGCTACTGCTACCGCAACGGCGACGGCAACCGCGACGGCAACACCAACGCCGACCGCGACCAGCATTCCCACTGATACGGCGACGCCCACCGAGGCGTCCACACCGACCCCGCCGCCATCGCCCACCCCCGTTCCCGGCGGACGCCTGCCGTATGTGGCAGATTTTGAAGGCGAAAACCCGCTGCGCAACTGGCTGTATGACCCCAATGCCTGGCAGGTGGTCAACGAGAGCGGGCAGAATATCCTCGTCGGGCAGGGCAGCCTCAACCAGCCGCTGGTGCTGCTCGGCGCGGACACGCCGGAATGGCTCGACACCAGCGCGGCGGATTTTGTGATCAGCTTTGACGTGAACCTTGATCCACAGTCGGGCGGGGCGCGGCTGGTCTTCCGCTATACGCAGAATGTCGGCTATCAGGCGCTTGAGATTTTCCCCGGTCTGCTGATTCTGCGGCGCAGCCCCAGCGGCAGTGCGGACATCTTCGCCCGCGAAAACGAGCTGATCCTCAGCCAGAACAACCGCGTGCCCCTGCAGGCGAACACCTGGTATCGCATGACGCTGTGGGTCGAAGGCAGCCGCCTGTTCGTCTATCTTGACCGCGATCTGGTGATGACGGTGGAAGACCTGAACCTGCCGCAGTTGGGCGCAGGGCAGCTCATTATGCAGACCAACAACACCTTCCGCCCGGTGCGTTTTGACGACATCGTCATCCAGCGCGCCGAACCTGCCAGTGAACATTTTCAGGGGGCAGGGCTGCCCGGCACATGGCAGACGAGCAGCTTCACCAACGCGACGATTGCGCAGGAAAGCGGCAGCCAGAACCAGTATCTGCTGCTCGAAAACGAAGTAACCGTTACCCCGCAGATGCGCCCGCTGGTAGATCAGTCGCTCGCCTGCCGCGTGTGGAGCGAACAGGGCGGCTACCAACTGCTGCTGCGCTATACACAGGGCGGCGGTGGGCTGTTGTTCGACCTCGTTGGCGGCAACCTGACGATTAACCGGCTCAATGGCGCGGGCGAAATCACGCAGAGCTACAACGTGCGCAATTTCTACACGCGCAACCTGTGGCAGGATTTGAACATCAGCTTCATTGGCGACAAGCTGGAAGTCTATCTGGACGGGCAGATCAAGTTTGAAGACACGCTGCCCGACCCGCCCGGCGCGGGGACGATTGCCTTTGCCACCCGGCGCGGCGACATCCTGCGCATTGACGACTGCCTGATTACCGAAAGCACCGCCGGGGCAAACGCGGGCGCGACATGGGCGTTCGCGGCACAGGAAGAGGTCTTCGCGCGTACCTTCCGCTGGCTGCGCAGCGATGTCAACGAGGACTTCACCGACGGCTACGCGACGGACGATTTCTGGCAGGGCGGGC